>NZ_JBSGXP010000003.1:0-144167 GCF_053610105.1 Kitasatospora sp. NPDC054939
GATCACTCGTACTCGGTGCCGCCCTTGCGGGTCAGGTAGGCGTCGCCGACCACCTTGGCGATGGCCCGGCCGCCGACCACCGGGCTGTACCGCTCGGCCACCGGTCGGACCACCACACCCTCGCGGATGTGCAGTTCGCGACCGGAGACGGTCTCCCGGCCCTGGGCCAGCACCAGGACGGTCCCCGCGTCGAACGGCCCGCGCCACAGCTCCGGCACCACCGGCAGCTCGCCGTCGAGCAGTTCGGCGGCCGGCAGCCAGCGCAGCTGCCCGTCCACCACCGCGGACACGTCGAAGGCCGCGTAGCCGGGCAGTTCGGCGCGCCCGGAGGCGCCGTAGGTGAGGTCCTGCACCCCCGCGCCGAAGACCTCCCCGAAGATGCCGACCCGCTCGGCGCCCAGCCGCTCGGCCAGCCGCGCGGCGACCTCGGGGATGCCGTGCGCCCGCACCGCCCGCCAGTACAGGTTGCGCTCCTCCTCCACCAGCGCCAGGCCCTGGGCGCCGATCCCCTTCGAGGAGACCTGCACCTGCCCGGTGGCGGCGTGGTAGGTGACCAGGCAGCAGCTGCCGTGCAGCTTCTCGGTCAGCACCACCGGCTCGCCGGGCTCGAAGACGTCCGGGTAGCGCTTGAGGTTCTCGATGTCGACCCAGGGCAGCAGGTCGGGCGCGCGCTCCACCTCGCCGTTCATCGAGGTCGGGATCGGCGGCTGCCACTTGGTGACGCCCAGCAGTTCGGCGAAGTCCTCGCCGCTGCCGGCCGCGGCGGCCAGGTCGACGCCGGCCAGCGCGCTCGGCCGGCAGACGATGCCCTGGGACAGCTCGCCGCGCAGCCGTACCGCGCGGACCCGGTCGGACCTGCTGCCGGCGAGCTTCCCGGTCAGGCCCAGCTCCTCGATCAGCGGCGCGGGCAGCACCGCCTGCTCGGGTATGTAGACGGCGTGGTCGCCGGTGCGGAAGGCGCCCTTGGCGACGACGGCCCGGTAGAGGCCGACCTGCGCCAGCTCCAGGGCGTCGGCGTTCGGATGCTCCAGGACGGTCAGCTGTTCGACGGTGACGCGCAGTGTGGACATGGACGTGACTCCTCCCCCGTGGGCGACCCGTTCGCCCGGACCCGGATCACTCTGACGGGAGGGCAGGCCCCCGGGCCAGGGATTTTCCACCCCCGGGGCCCCCGCAGCCGGCCCGCACCACGGCTGCGGGGCCGCCGTACGGAACCGCCGCGGGCCGCCGCACGGGCGGCTGCCGGACCGCCGACCGCCGGCCGGTGGTCCCCCGTTCGGGCCATCCCACAGCCGCCGACCGGAACTCCCACCCGGCGATCTGTGCGATAGGACAGGCGTTCAATCCCTTGCATATGCGGCACTATGATCGCCGTAGCGGCCGTACCTGCGGCCCACCGCCTTCGCGCCCCGCCCGGCGCTCCAGCAGGGGAGCACGCAGATGATCCGGCCCGCCCACACCCGCAGACTCGCCGTCGCCGCCGCAGCGGCCCTCGCCCTCAGCCTCGGGGTCACCGCCTGCGGCAGCGACGGCGGCACCGCCACCGGCAGCGGGGCGACCGGGGGCTCCACCAACGCCGCGGCGAACAGCGCGGCCGTCTCCGGCAACATCACCGTGTTCGCCGCGGCCTCCCTCAAGGAGACCTTCACCGAGCTCGGCAAGAAGTTCGAGGCCGCCAACCCCGGTGCCAAGGTGACGTTCAACTTCGGCGGCAGCTCCGCCCTCGCCGCCGGCATCAACAACGGCGCCCCCGCGGACGTCTTCGCCGCCGCCAGCCCCGCCACCATGAAGACCGTCACCGACGCGGGCGGCGCGAGCGGCGAGCCGAGGACCTTCGTCCGGAACACGCTCACCATCGCCGTCCCCAAGGGCAACCCGCGGAAGATCACCGGCCTCAGGGACCTCACCGCCTCCGGCGTCAAGGTCGCGCTCTGCGCCAAGCAGGTGCCGTGCGGCGCCGCCGCCGAGACCGCCCTCAAGGCCGCCGGCGTCGACCTGAAGCCGGTCACCCTGGAGCAGGACGTCAAGGGCGCGCTCACCAAGGTCGAACTCGGCGAGGTCGACGCCTCGCTGGTGTACCGGACCGATGTGAAGGCCGATGCTGCGAAGATCGACGGCGTGGACTTCCCCGAGGCCGCCCAGGCCGTCAACGACTACCCGGTCGCCGCGCTCGCCAAGGCGCCCAACAAGAGCGGCGCCGCCGCCTTCGCCGCCTACGTGCAGTCACCCGAGGCCAAGCAGGTGCTCACCGAGGCGGGCTTCCAGGCGCCGTGACCGAACGCACCACCGCTCCGCAGCCCGGGCCAGCAGCAGCGCCACCGCAGCCCGCCCGGCACCGGAAGCACAGCCGCCGCCCCCCGGTGGCGCTGCTGCTCCCGGCGCTGCTCGGGCTGGCCTTCCTGATCCTGCCGCTGGTCGGACTGCTCGTCCGGGCGCCCTGGAGCAGCATGGGCGAGCAGCTGACCAGTCCGGAGGTCTGGGAGGCGCTGCGGCTCTCGCTGGTCTCCGCCACGGCCGCCACCGGGCTGTCCCTGCTGTTCGGGGTGCCGCTGGCCTGGCTGCTGGCGCGCACCGAGTTCCCGGGGCGCCGGCTCGTCCGGGCCCTGGTCACCCTGCCGCTGGTGCTGCCGCCGGTCGTCGGCGGGGTCGCCCTGCTGCTCGTCCTCGGCCGGCGCGGCATCGTCGGGCAGTGGCTGGACTCGGCGTTCGGGATCACCCTGCCCTTCCACACCTCGGGCGTGGTGGTGGCGGAGGCGTTCGTCGCGATGCCGTTCCTGGTGATCAGCGTCGAGGGCGCCCTGCGCGCCGCCGACCCCCGCTACGAGGAGGCCGCCGCCACCCTCGGCGCCTCCCGGCTGACCGCCTTCCGCCGGGTCACCCTGCCGCTGATCGCCCCCGGCATCGGCGCCGGGGCGGTGCTCGCCTGGGCCCGGGCACTCGGCGAGTTCGGCGCGACCATCACCTTCGCCGGCAACTTCCCCGGCGAGACCCAGACCATGCCGCTGGCCGTCTACCTCGCCATGGAGTCCGAACCGGAGGCGGCGATCGCCCTCAGCCTCGTCCTGCTGCTGGTCTCCGTGGCCGTGCTGGTCGGCCTGCGGGACCGCTGGATGTCGACGCCGTGAGGACGGACCGAACCATGACCCTCGACGCCCACCTGCGGGTCGACCGCGGCTCCTTCGGCCTCGACCTCACGCTGACCGCCGCCCCCGGCGAGGTGGTCGCGCTGCTCGGCCCCAACGGCGCCGGGAAGTCCACCGCGCTGCGCGCCCTCGCCGGGCTGCTGCCGCTCGGCGCCGGCCACCTGCGGCTCGACGGCCGCACGCTGGAGGACCCGCGGCAGCGCGTGCACACCCCCGCCGAAGCCCGCCCGGTCGGCGTGGTCTTCCAGGACTACCTGCTCTTCCCGCACCTCAGCGCGCTCGACAACGTCGCGTTCGGGCCGCGCTGCCAGGGCCGTTCCAAGCGCGAGGCCCGCGCCGAGGCGGCCCGCTGGCTGGAGCGGATGGACCTCGCCGCCCACGCCGACGCCCGGCCCGGCCGGCTCTCCGGCGGCCAGGCCCAGCGGGTCGCGCTCGCCCGGGCGCTCGCCGTCCGCCCCCGGCTGCTGCTGCTCGACGAGCCGCTGGCCGCCCTGGACGCCCGCACCCGGCTCGACGTCCGCTCGCAACTGCGGCGCCACCTGGCGGAGTTCGAGGCCGTCGCGGTGCTGGTGACGCACGACCCGCTGGACGCCATGGTGCTGGCCGACCGCCTGGTCGTCATCGAGCAGGGCCGCGAGGTGCAGTCCGGCAGCCCCGCCGAGATCGCCCGCCACCCGCGGACCGACTACATCGCCCGCCTCGTCGGCCTCAACCTCTACCAGGGCGTCGCGGACGGCCACCGGGTCACCCTGCCGGACGGCCCGGTGCTCACCACCGACGAGGAGCTGACCGGGCCCGCCTTCGTCGCCTTCCCGCCCTCGGCGGTGACCCTCCACCGGGGGCGGCCGGAGTCCAGCGCGCGGAACGTGTGGGAGCTGCGGGTCGCCGGGCTGGAACTGCACGGCGACCAGATCCGTGCCGACCTGGCCGGTGAACTCCCGATGGCCGCCGACCTCACCCCGGCCGCCGCCGCCGAACTCGACCTCGCCACCGGCACCACCGTCTGGGCCGCGGTCAAGGCGGCCCAGACCCACGCCTACCCGGCGTAGCGCCGGGCCCACGGGGTCCCGGGCTCGCGCTGCCCGAGCTCCCCGGCGGGCGCCGGTCAGGAGTCGGCGGGCTCCACGAAGCCCGACTCGTAGGCGGCGATCACGGCCTGAGTCCGGTCGCGGGCACCCAGCTTGCCGAGCACGCTGCTCACGTGCGTCTTCACCGTCTGCACCCCGAGGTACAGCTGCTCGGCGATCTCCCCGTTCGCCAGCCCGCGCGCCATCAGCCGCAGCACCTCGGCCTCGCGCTCGGTCAGCCCGGCGCGGGCCATCGCCGCCCGGGCCGCCGAGTTGCCCCGCCCCGCGGCCAGCCGGCGGATCGCGACCGGGAACAGCAGCGACTCCCCGGCCGCCGCCAGCCGTACCGCGTGGACGATCTCGGCGGGGCGGGTCCGCTTGAGCAGGAAGCCGTCGGCCCCGGCCCGCAGGGCCTGGTAGACGTAGTCGTCGTTCTCGAAGGTGGTGACCACCAGGATCCGCGGCGGCTGCGGCGGGGGGCTGCCGGCGGGACCGGCCGGCAGGGTGGCCGCCAGGATCGCACGGGTGGCCGCCAGGCCGTCCAGTTCGGGCATCCGGACGTCCATCAGCACCACGTGCGGGCGCAGTTCGCGCGCCAGCGCCACCGCCTCGCGGCCGTCCGCCGCCTCGCCGACCACCCGGAGGTCGCCCTGCGCCTCCAGCACGGCCCGCAGCCCGTAGCGGACCAGTTCCTCGTCGTCGGCCAGCAGTACGTCGATCATGATCCCAAGCGTAGGGGCAACCGGACGGCCAGCACCCACTCCCCCGACTCGGCCCCGGCCGCCGCCTCGCCGCCCAGCAGGACGGCCCGTTCGCGGATCCCGCGCAGCCCCTTGCCGCCCCGCCGCGGCGAACTCCGCTGCGGTCCCCGGCCGGGCGCGGCGGCCGGGCCGACGGCATTGGCGCAGCGCAGCTCCAGGCCACCGTCCCGCAGGCCGATCCGGACCGCGATCGGCGCGCCCGGCGCGTACTTGAGGGCGTTGGTCACCGCCTCCTGGACGATCCGGTACGACTCCCGCGACAGCACCCCCGGCAGCGCGTCCGGCGGGACGTCGACCCGCGCCTCGACCGGGCTGCCGGCCGCCCGCGCGGTCGCGAACAGGCCCGGGAGCCGGTCGATCCCGGGCCGCTCGACCGCCGCGGCGTCCGGGGTGTCGCGCAGCAGGACGAGGGTCCGCTCCAGGTCGTCCATCGCCCGGCGGCCGGTCTCCTCGATGACTTCGAGCGCCTTCGCCGTGAACCCCGGATCTCCGACCTCGCGCGCCGCGCCCGCCTGCAGCACCGTCACCGTCAGCGCGTGGCCGATGGAGTCGTGCAGCTCGCGGGCCAACAGGTTGCGCTCCAGCAGCCGTTCGGCCCGCAGCTCGGCCTCGGCCAGCCGCTCGGCCGGGGACGGACCCAGCAGCCCTACCGCCATGGCCAGTTGCAGCCGACCCGCCCAGACCAGCAGCCAGCCGTAGCCGAACAGCAGCACCGGTACGAGCAGCGGGTACCAGGACGGTCCGTCCAACCGCGGCAGGCGCAGGCCGAACGGCGCCGGCTCGGCCACGGCCACCAGCTCGGCGAGGGCGCCGACCAGCAGCACGCCGGCCGTCCCGACGGCCGTCCCGAGCGCCACCCGGCCGACCAGCCAGGCCGCGGTCCGCCAGCGGTCGGAACCGCTGCGCGCGGGCTCGGCGGCGATGTCCTGCTCGCGCTCCGGCACCAGCAGCAACCGCGCCTGCACCCCCTCGGCGCGGCGCACCGCGGGCACCAGGGCGGCCAGGACGAGCAGCGCGGCGTCGAGCGGCACGCTCCGCACCAGGATGGCGGCCAGGTCCCGATCGGACGTCCCCGGATACACCATCAGGACGATGCCGGCGAAGACCCAGCCGACCAGCAGGTGCACCGCCCGCGCGTAGGTGGCGGCCTGCAGCAGGGGCGCAACGATCTTGGGCATGCCGTCATCCTGCCAGCCCGCTCCCGTGCCGGGCCTCCCTCCCGGGAGGGAGGCCCGTCCACCCCCCGGCGGGATCCGCCGACCGGCCCCGCTGCGGTCCGATGGGACCACCGCCGGGAACACCGGCGCCAGCACCGCCGGAGGCACCGGCGGCGACGGGACGAGGGAGGACGGCCGTGATCGAAGTACAGGGCCTCGGCAAGGAGTACGACGGCACCAGGGTGGTCGACGACCTCAGCTTCACCGTCCGCCCCGGCACGGTGACGGGCTTCCTCGGCCCCAATGGCGCCGGCAAGTCCACCACCATGCGGATGATCCTCGGCCTGGACCGGCCCACCACCGGGCGCGCCCTGGTCGACGGCCGCCCCTACGCCGAACTGACCGACCCGCTGCGCCGGGTGGGCGCCCTGCTCGACGCCCAGGCCCTGCACGGCGGACGCACCGCCCGCGGCCACCTGCGCTGGCTCGCCCACAGCAACGGCCTCGGCGACCGCCGGGTCGACGAGGTGCTCGCCCGGGTCGGCCTGGCCGACGCGGCGGACCGGCGGATCCGCGGCTTCTCGCTCGGCATGCGCCAGCGGCTCGGGGTCGCGGCCGCCCTGCTCGGCGACCCGCCGGTGCTGATGCTCGACGAACCGGTCAACGGCCTCGACCCGGAGGGCATCCGCTGGATCCGCACCCTGCTGCGCGGCCTCGCCGCCGAGGGCCGGGCGGTGCTGGTCTCCTCGCACCTGATGACCGAGACGGCGCTCACCGCCGACCACCTGGTGGTGATCGGCCGGGGCCGGCTGCTCGCCGACTCCGCGATGCCGGAGTTCCTCGACCGCCACGGCCGCACCCGGGTCCGGGTCCGCGCGGTGGACGCCGACCGGCTGGCCGCGCTGCTGCGCGACGGGGCGCACGGGCACGGCGGCGTGGAAAGCGTGGACGGGCCGGGCGGGTTGGGTGCCGGGGTGACCGCCGAACCGGTGGGCGGCGGCGCCTGGGAGGTCAGCGGCGCAACCCCCGAGCGGATCGCCGCACTGGCCGCCCGGCACCGTGTGGTGCTGTACGAAATCGCCGTCCAACAGGACTCCTTGGAGGAAGCCTTCATGCGGATGACCGCCGACAGCGTCGAGTACCGGGCGGTGGCGGCATGACCACCACGACCGCCCCCGCCACGACCACGACCGCCCGCGGCACCTCCCCCGTCGCGGCCGTCCTGCGCTCCGAGTGGACCAAGTTCACCACCCTGCGCTCGCTCTGGATCACCCCGCTGGTCGCCGCCCTGCTCACGGCCGGAATCGGCACCGCCGTCGGCGCCGCCCTCGGCGGCAAGGACGACAGCCTCACCGAGGACCCCGGCGTCGGCATCCACTACGGCCTCAACTTCGGCCAGGCGGCCCTGGTCTGCTTCGGCATCCTGCTGCTCGGCCAGGAGTTCAACACCCGCATGATCACGGTCTCGCTGACCGCCGTCCCCCGGCGCGGCCTGCTCTACGGCGGCAAGCTCGCCGTCGCGGCCCTGGTCGCGCTGGCCGCCGGGCTCGTCGGCACGGTCGGCTCCTACGCCGGCCACGCCGCCACGGCGACCGCGGCCACCGGCGCCTGGGACGCCCCCGGCTTCGTGCGCAGCGCCACCGCCGGGGTCGTGTACCCCGTGCTGCTCGTCGTGCTCTGCCTCGGCCTCACCGCGATGATCGGCAACCTCAGCGCCGCCATGGGCCTCCTGGTGCCGACGGTCTTCCTGCTGTCCCCGCTGCTCGCCGGTGTCCCCGGCGTCCGCCACGCGGTGCAGTTCCTCCCCGACCGGGCCGGCCAGTACGCGCTGCGGTACGCCGACGACCCGCAGATCGCGTACGGGCACTGGACCGGGCTGCTGATCATGGCCGGCTGGGCCGGGGCGGCGGCGTACGGGGGCCTGCGGGCGATGCGCCGGGCGGACGTGCGGCCTACCTGAGCGCCGGGTGGTCGGCCACCACCGTGCAGCTCCCCGGCGCGATCTCGGTGAACCCGGCGTCCTGCACCAGCGGGAGCCCGCTCGCCACCAGCTCGGCCCAGAGCTCCGGCGGGGCCGTCCGCACCGCCAGGGCGAAGCCGGACTCGGCCCACTCCTTGCGCCGGGTGTCGTCCAGCCGCCACCAGGCCAGCTGGGCGGCGTGCCCGGTCTGGGCCATGGTCTTGCCCGCGCTCATCCCCAGCTCCGGGTTGAGCCAGAGCACCGGGAGTCCCGGGTCGGGCGCCGCCACCGGGCCGCTCTCCTCCAGTTCCGTCCCGGAGACCTGGAGCTTGGCGAGGTCCTTGGGCCAGCCGTCCAGCGGGATCGGCGGGAAGACCCGCACCTCGGCCTCCCGTCCGGCCACCGTGATGCCCGGAAGCTCCCCGGCCCGGCGCCACTCGCCGCCGCGCGCCCGCCGGACCACCTTGCGGATGCGGGCGTCCTCCCAGGCCGCGACGCGCTCGGCCCACTCGCCGTCCGGCTCGGTGGCCCGGGGGTCGGCGAGCAGGGTGAGCACCGCCCGCGCCGAGGTCTCCAGCGCGTCGGTCCTCCCGGGCGGTGCGTCCCGCTCCATCCGGACGACCAGCGGCAGCACGTACTGTGGACGGTCGTCCCGGGTGTCCCGGGTGTCCCGGTCCTCGGCGGACGGGGCCGCGGGCTCGGCCGCACCGGCGGAGGCGACGGAGACGGAGCCGGGGACGGCGGGGACGGCGGGGGCGAACGGGTCGGACACGGCGGCGGGGCGCTCGGAGGGAGTGGTCACCCGTCAAGGATGCCAGCCCGCCGGTCCGGGCGATCAAGCCGTCCCCGGCGCCGGCCCTCACCCCGGCGGGCACCGGCCGTCACTCCCGCAGGCGGCG
Source organism: Kitasatospora sp. NPDC054939 (assembly GCF_053610105.1). Lineage (NCBI taxonomy): Bacteria > Bacillati > Actinomycetota > Actinomycetes > Kitasatosporales > Streptomycetaceae > Kitasatospora > Kitasatospora sp. NPDC054939. The sequence goes on from NZ_JBSGXP010000003.1 coordinate 8,988, forward strand.
GCGCAGTTGCTCCACGGCCGTCCGGATGCCCGCGCTGTAGGCGTCCTCCGGCAGCGCGTCCAGGCTGTGGACCGCGCGGTCGAGCTGGTCGCGCGCCTGCTCCGGTTCGCCGAGCTTGAGGTGGTCGGAGGCCAGGTTGAGGTGGAGGGACGGGTAGAACGCGCGGACCTGGAGCGCGTCGCGGTAGGTCCGGGCGCGTTCGGCGGTGAGCGAGTCGGCGGCGGCCAGGGCGCGCCGGTCCCATTCCAGTTCGGCGCGCGGGTCGTCCTGGAGGTCGGCCAGGTAGTGCGCGAGGACGCAGCGGTGGAAGACGTCGCCGCGCTCGCCGAGCTGCTGCCAGAGCAGTTCGAAGCTGGCCCGCGCCTCGGCGGTCCGCCCGGCCTGCGCGGCCTGGACGCCTTCGAGGCCCAGCGCGAGCCGGGAGGCCACCGGGTCGTCGCCGCCCGCGGCCGTGGCGGGGGCGTCCGCGATCTCAGGCATGTCGGACATGTCCGCAGCCTAACCCCGCCCCACGCCCCGTGCCCGGCCCGTGCGGCCCTCCCCGCCCGTCCCGCCCGTCCCGCTCGCTCCGCCCCGTCCGGGCTCAGCGCCGGTAGCCGCGCTGCGGGTCCCGTTCCTCCGCGTCCTCGTAGGGGAGGAACCAGCCCTCCGGGTGGGTGGCCGCGAGAAGCAGTTCGGCGCGCTGCTCGGAGTCCAGCTCCGGATCGCCGTCCTCCGGCCCGTAGACGCCGAACAGCTCGTCGTGGCAGCCGTCCCAGTCGTAGTCGTAGAGGTCGGCGGGCAGGTCGCCCATCATGTCGGCCACCGACTCGGGCTGGGCGCCGAGCAGGGCCCGGGCGTCCACCAGGGCCATCCGCAGCCCGATCTCCTCGGCGAGGCAGCGGGGCAGCGGCCACTCGCCGAGTGCCAGGTCGTCGGCGAGGTCGTCGAAGGCCCGGGCCATCGCGCGCCGCCATCCGCGGTGCAGGCGCCAGGTGCGCTGCGGGAGGCGGCCGAAGACCGTCCAGTCGGGCTCCTCGCCGTCGGCGACCGGCTCGTCCTCGTGCTCCTCCAGGTCGTCGTACGCGGCGTCCGCGAGCCCCAGCAACTGGGCGTGGAGGAGGCAGGCGGTGCGGGGGGTGAGGGTCCAGTCGCCGGCCGCGCCGCCGCCGTCGACCTCGTCCCCGTCGAGCGGGAACAGCTCGGCGAAGTCCGGTGCGAAGTCCTCGGTCACGCTGATCTCCAGCGTGCCGCCGAGCGCCTCGACGCCCGGGATCGCGGCGACCAGGCGGTCCGGGTGGAGCAGCGCGCCGAGGGCGGCGTTGGCGTCCTCGGCCACCTCGCGCAGCAGCTCTCTGCGCTGGCCGGCCGCGTCGATGCCCTCGAACTCCATCTCCTCGACGGCCGCGACCGCGGCGGCACGCAGCGCCGGCCAGTCGCTGATCCGCAGGCCCAGCACCACTGTCGCCTCGATCTCCTGCGCGCCGGAGTGCTCCGCCGCGCCCGGCCCCTGTGGATGATCGCTCCGCTCGCTCATGGGGCTACGGTACGGCCTTTCGGGCGCCCGATCACCGGTCGGTTCCCGCCTTCCCGGACGGTCGGCCGCTCGCGCCCCGACCGCGAGCCGGTTCCCGGCCCGCGCGCGCCCGTTCCCGGCCGTTCCGGCCCCGCCTGCTCCCCCTGCCGGGCGCGGACGAGCAGGATGGGCGGTATGACGAATCTCGACGAGTTCGGCGGCGGGCAGGGCCCGAACGCCCAGGTGCTGGTAGTGACCACCAACGACATTCCGGGGTTCCGGGTCGACCACGTGATCGGCGAGGTCTTCGGCCTGACCGTGCGCAGCCGGCACATCGGCAGCCAAATCGGCGCCTCCCTGAAGTCGCTGGTCGGCGGCGAGCTGAAGGGCCTGACCAAGACCCTGGTGGAGAGCCGCAACGAGGCGATGGAGCGACTGGTCGAGCAGACCACGGCGCGCGGCGGCAATGCGGTGCTGATGATGCGCTTCGACGTCGCCGCGGCGGCGGACGTGGGCACCGAGATCTGCGCCTACGGCACGGCCGTGGTGATCTCCCCGGCCACCTGACCGGTCCCCCTCCGGCGACCCGGTGGGGTGATGGAACGACACCGCCCCGCCGGGTCTCCGTCGTCCGGCGCCCCGGGAACACACCCCGCACCCGCCGGTGTTTCACCGGTGTGACTGTTTACGGTGCAACATCCCCCGCGCAGGCGCCCGCCCCCGTGCACGAGGTCGACGTCGTGGTGATCGGCGCCGGGCAGGCGGGCCTGTCCGCCGCGTACCACCTGGGCCGGCGCGGGTTCGCCCGGTACCGGGAGGGGGTGCCCGGCGGCTTCGTGGTGCTGGACGCCGACGCCGCCCCGGGCGGGGCGTGGGCGCACCGCGCACCGTCGCTGCGGATGGCCACCGTGCACGGCTTCCACGACCTGCCGGACTTCGAACTGCCGGAAACCGACCCGCGGGCCCCGGCGCGCGAGGTCGTCCCGGGGTACTTCGCGGCGTACGAGGCCCGGCACGCGCTCCCGGTGGTGCGCCCCGTCGGCGTCCGGGCCGTGCGGTCGCTCCCCGACGGCCGGCTGCTCGTCGAGTCCGACTCCGGCAGCTGGACCGCCCGGGCGCTGATCAACGCCACCGGCACCTGGACCCGCCCGTTCCTGCCGCACTACCCGGGCCGCTTCGCCGGCCGCCAGCTGCACTACGCGGACTACCGCGGGCCGCAGGAGTTCGCGGGCAAGCGGGTCCTGGTGGTCGGCGGCGGGGCGTCGGCGGTCCAGGTGCTGTCGGAGGTCGCGGCGGTCGGCGAGACCGTCTGGGTCACCCGCACCCCGCCGGTCTTCCACGACGGCCCGTTCACGCCCGAGTACGGCCGGGCGGTGGTGGCCCAGGTGGAGGAGAGGGTCCGGCAGGGGCTGCCGGTGCGGAGCGTGGTGAGCGTGACCGGGCTCGGCCCGTCCGTCGCGTACCGGCGCGCCGAGGAGCTGGGCGCCCTGCACCGCCGGCCCGTGTTCGACCGCCTGACCGAGCACGGCGTGGCCTGGGGCGAGGGCCCGGAGGCACGGGAACTCGCGGTCGACGCGATCGTCTGGGCGACCGGCTTCCGCCCCGAGGTCGGCCACCTCGCCCCGCTGCACCTGCGCGCGCCCGGCGGCGGCATCGCCCTGACCGGCACCCGGGCCACCGCCGACCCGCGCATCCACCTGGTGGGCTACGGCCCGTCCGCGAGCACCGTCGGCGCCAACCGGGCGGGCCGGGCGGCCGTCAACGAGATCGTGAAGCTGCTCGGGTCGCCCGTCCCCCGGCCGGCCGCCGCCGACACGGCGGTCGCGGCGGTCGCGGCGGTGGCCGGGTAGCGCCCGGGGGCGCAGGAATGGGTACCGACGGCCTCCGTCAGCGGTCGTAGTCGACCGTGACCCGGTCGCTGACCGGCCGCGCCTGGCAGGTCAGGACGTAGCCGGCGGCGACCTCCTTCTCCTCCAGCGCGAAGTTGCGCCGCATCTCCACCTCGCCGTCGCAGACCAGGGCCCGGCAGGTGCCGCAGACGCCGCCCTTGCAGGCGAACGGCAGGTCGGGGCGGGAGCGCTGGGCACCGTCCAGGATGGAGCGGTCGCGCGGGAGGGACAGCGTGCTGCCCCGCCCGTCCAGGACGACGGTGACCTCGCTGAGCTCGCCGTCCTCCGCGCCGGCCTCCTCCGCGGGGCGTTCGGCGAGCGGTTCGTCCTCGGCGTGGAAGAGCTCCTGGTGCACCCGGGCGCCCGGCACGCCCAGCCCGGCCAGCAGCTCCTTCGCCCCGGTGACCATCCCGAACGGGCCGCAGAGCCACCAGTGGTCGACCGTGGCGACGTCCACCAGCGCGTCCAGCAGGGCGGCGACGCGCTCGGGGTCGAGCCGGCCGGAGAGCAGCTCGGCGTCGCGGGTCTCCCGGGAGAGCACGTGCACCAGCTGGAAGCGGCCGAGGTAGCGGTCCTTCAGGTCGGCCAGCTCGTCGGCAAACATCACCGTGTCGCTGCGCCGGTTGCCGTAGAGCAGGGTCACCGTCGAGGTGCGGTCGGCGGCCAGCACGGAGGCGACGATGGAGAGCATCGGGGTGATGCCGGAGCCGGCCGCGAGCAGCACGTGCTCCTCGCCGGTGCCCAGTTCGGGGGTGAACAGGCCGGTGGGGGTGAGCACCTCCAGCTCGTCCCCGGGCCGGGCCTCGCGCACCAGCCGGCGCGAGAAGAGCCCGCCCGGCACCTCGCGCACCGCGATCCGCAGCGGACCGCCGACGGGGGCGCAGATCGAGTACGAGCGGCGCTCGTCGGCCCCGTCCAGCACCTGGCGCAGGGCCAGGGTCTGGCCGGGCCGGAACGCGTACGCCTCGGACAGCTCCGCGGGCACCTCGAAGCTCACCGCGACGGCGTCCTCGCAGAGCCGCTCGATGTCGGCGATCCGCAGGTGGTGGAAGGAGGGGCGGCGGGTGCTGCCGGTGGCTGCGGGAGCCGCGGCGGGGGCCCCGGCGGCGGTCCCGGCGGTCCCGCCTGCCTGGGCTGCCTCGGCTGCCTGGGCCGGCTCGGCTGTCGCGGCCGACTCGGCGGAGAGGGGGGCGGCGGCCATTCAGATCTCCTTGACGCGTTCGAAGGGCTCCCGGCAGCTGCGGCAGCGCCACAGCGCCTTGCAGGCGGTCGAGCCGAAGCGGGACAGCTCCTCGGTGTCGGTGCCGCCGCACTGCGGGCAGGACACCGCGGCACCGCCGGCCAGGCGGGTCGGACCGAGCCGGAGCAGCACCCCGGCACCGGGTCCGCCCGCCGCACCGGCCGCACCGGCCGGCCCCGGCGGGGCGATCCCGGCCTCGGAGAGCTTGCGCCGGCCCTCCTCGCTGATCAGGTCGGTGGACCACGGCGGATCCAGCCGCAGCCGGACCCGGACGTCCCGGTAGCCGGCCGCGCGCAGCCGCCGGTCCACGTCCGCGGCCATCTCGGCGACCGCCGGACAGCCCGAGTAGGTGGGGGTGAGCCAGGCCGTGACGGTGTCGCCGTCCGCCTCGACCCCGGCGAGCACGCCCAGGTCGGCCAGGGTCAGCATCGGCAGCTCCGGGTCGGGGACGGCCGACGCCACCTCCCAGGCGTCCGCGCGCACGGCGGTCACCACGTCGCCCCCGGGTGCGCCCGGGCCACCACCTGGAACTCGGCCAGCATCAGGCCGAGCGCCTCGGTGTGCACGCCGTCCCGTCCGGACCGGCCGCCGACCGCGGCCAGCGGCGCCGCCGCCGGCACCGTCAGCCCGGCCTCGGCCAGCACCGCCGCGATCGAGTCCAGCACCGGTCCGCGCAGCGCAGCCGGGTCGGCGCCCAGCCGCAGCTCCGCCGGGTGGGCGGTGAACAGCTCCTCCAGCAGCGGCCACACCGCGTCCAGCCCGGCCTGCATCCGCTCCGCCGAGTACGGCGTGCCGTCGCCCAGCCGCAGCGTCCAGGCGGTCGCGTACTCCTGGTGGTAGGCGAGCTCCTTGGCGCCCCGGGCGGCGACCGCCGCCAGCACCGGATCGGCGTGCCCGGCCAGCGCCTCGTACAGCGCCCGGCGGGCGGTGGCGAACAGCAGCAGGCGGGCGATCGTGTGGCCGAAGTCCCCGTTGGGCAGCTCCACCAGCCGGATGTTGCGGAACTCGTGGTCCTCGCGCCAGTACGCGAAGTCGTCCTCGCTGCGTCCGCTGCCGTCCGCCTGGCCGGCCCGGGTGAGCAGCTGGCGGGCCTGGCCGAGCAGGTCGAGGCCGAGGTTGGCCAGCGCGACCTCCTCCTCCAGCTCCGGCGCCAGGGTGCACCACTCGATCAGCCGCTGGGCGAGGACCAGCGCGTCGTCGCCCAGCATCAGGCAGTACGCGGCGAGGTCGGCGCCGTCCAGGCCCTCGGGCACGGTGGTGTCCACGCCGAGCAGCGGGTCGGCGAAGCCCGTCCCGTACGCCCAGCGGCCCTCGCCCTCAGGTCCGGGCTCGGCCTCGCTGAGGGTGAGGTAGACGTGGTCGTCGTCGGTCATCTCAGGTGCTCCCCGTCAGATGTGCGGGACATCCTCGGGGATGTCGTAGAAGGTCGGGTGGCGGTAGACCTTGTCGCCGCTGGGGGCGAAGAACGGGTCCTGCTCGTCCGGCGTGGAGGCGGTGATCGCGTCCGAGCGGACCACCCAGAGGCTGACGCCCTCGTTGCGGCGGGTGTACAGGTCGCGGGCGGCGAGCAGCGCCATCCGGTCGTCGGAGGCGTGCAGCGAACCGACGTGCACGTGGTTCAGGCCCCGCCGGGGGCGCACGAACACCTCGTACAGCGGCCAGCCGACCCGGGACTCGCGGGGCTCACTCATCGGTCGTTCTCCTCTGCTGCTTCCGCCGTTGCCGGGGCTGCTTCCGGCGTCGCCGGGGTGGTGGCCGCCGCTGCTTCCGCGCGGCGCTTCGCCGCGTACGCCGTGGCCGCCTCGCGCACCCAGGCACCGTCCTCGTGGGCGGTGCGGCGGCGCTCGACGCGCTGCGCGTTGCACGGGCCCTGGCCGTGGATCACCCGGGTCAGCTCGGCCCAGTCGGGCTCGCCGAAGTCCCAGCCGCCGCGCTCCTCGTTCCAGCTCAGCTCGGGGTCGGGGAGGGTGACGCCGAGGTGCTGCGCCTGCGGGACGGTCATGTCGACGAAGCGCTGGCGCAGCTCGTCGTTGGTGTGCCGCTTGATCCGCCAGGCCATCGAGCGGGCGGTGTTCGGGGAGTCCCCGTCGGAGGGGCCGAACATCATCAGCGACGGCCACCACCAGCGGTCCACCGCGTCCTGCACCATCCGCCGCTGGCCCTCGGTGCCGCGCATCAGCGTCATCAGCAGCTCGTAGCCCTGGCGCTGGTGGAACGACTCCTCCTTGCACACCCGCACCATCGCGCGGGCGTACGGGCCGTAGCTGCAGCGGCAGAGCGGCACCTGGTTGCAGATCGCCGCGCCGTCGACCAGCCAGCCGATGACGCCGACGTCGGCGAAGGTGAGCGTCGGGTAGTTGAAGATCGAGGAGTACTTCTGCCGCCCGGAGATCAGCTTCTCGGTCAGCTCGGCGCGGTCGACGCCCAGCGTCTCGGCGGCGGCGTAGAGGTAGAGCCCGTGGCCGGCCTCGTCCTGGGCCTTGGCCAGCAGGATCGCCTTGCGGCGCAGGGACGGCGCGCGGGTGAGCCAGTTGCCCTCGGGCTGCATGCCGATGATCTCGGAGTGCGCGTGCTGGGCGATCTGGCGGATCAGGGTGGCCCGGTAGGCCTCCGGCATCCAGTCCCGGGGCTCGATCCGCTGCTCGGCGGCGATCACCGCCTCGAAACGGGCCTCGTCGGCCTCCCGGTCCGCTGCGTGGCCGTCCTCCGGTGTCCGTTCGGCCACCACTTCTGCTGTCACCACGGCTCCCCTCTGGGCATCCGGTCCGCCTCCCGACTGACCGTTCGGTCGGTTCCATTGTGCGCGGTGGGACGGTGCGCTGACAAGCGTCGGCGCCGGGGCGCCTGGGCGGGGGCCGCGGAGCGGGGTGCGGGGGCGGGCGTGGGGGCCGGGGCCGGTGGGGGCCGGGGCCGGTGGGGGCCGGGGCCGGTGGGGGCCGGGGCCGCGGTGGGGGTGGGGGCGGGGTGGGGCCGGGCGACGGATCGGGTGGGGGGCCGGGCGGCGGGCGGTGGACGGAGGCGATGCGGGGGCGGGCCGTGGTCGGCGGCCCGCCCCCGGCGGGGCTCAGCCCTCCGTACGGTCGCGCAGGCTCGGCAGCGGCACGGCGAGGAGCGCCGCCAGCAGGGCGATCCGGGGTGCGAGCTGGTCGATCCGGATGTGCTCGTGGCGGGCATGCGCGCCCGCACCGACCGCGCCGAAGCCGTCCAGCGTCGGCAGCCCGCGCGAACCCGGCAGATTGGTGTCCCCCGCCCCGCCCGCCGGAGCACCGTCCAACTGCTGACCGAGCACCGCCGCCAGCCCGCGGACGTGCCGCAGCAGCGGGTTGGCCGACCGCTCCTGCCACGCCGGACGGCTGGACAGCACCTCGGTGCGCACCCGGGCCCCCGGCCGCAGCGCGGTCAACCGGGCCAGGCCGTCGAGCGTGCGGCGCTGCGCGTCGGCGGTGGCGAAGCGCAGGCCGAGTTCAGCCTCTGCGCGGCCGGCGATCACATTGGCCCGGGTGCCGCCGCTGATCCGGCCCGCGTTGAGTTCCGTGCCGGGGTGACCGGCCAGCCCGCGCACGGCGACCAGCTGGTCGACGAGTTCGTCCACGGCCGAGACGCCCTCGGCGGCGTCGTTGCCGGCATGGGCCTCGCGCCCGGTCACGGTGAGCCGCACCCGGGTACTGCCCCGGCGGGCGGTCTTGAGCCGGCCGTCGGGGTGCGGCGGCTCCAGCCCCAGGACGGCCGCGGCCCCGCGCAGTTGGCGCTCGACCAGACGGCGGCCGTCCGGGCTGCCGACCTCCTCGTCGGAGACCACGACCAGCCGGACGGTCCGGTGCGGGCGCTGACCCAGGTCGGCGAGGAGCGCGAACGCGCCCTCCAGCACGGCGAGTCCGCCCTTCATGTCGACCACGCCGGGCCCGCTGAGGGTGCCGTCCTGCTCGGTCACCGGCCAGTCGGCGAGCGTGCCGGCCGGCCAGACGGTGTCGTGGTGGCCGACCACGAGCAGGTGCGGGAGGCGCTCGTCATGGCCGTCCCACTGCAGCACCAGGTGGTCGCCGGCCGGGCCGGCCTCGCGGCGGGCGGTGGCCCCGGTGGCACGGAAGCCCGCAGCCAACTCCTCGGCCAGGGCGTCGAGTCGGGGGGCGTCACCGCTCGGGGACTCCATCCGGGCCAGGTCGGCGCAACGCCGCCGGACGGCACCGGCGAGGGTGCGGGCGCGGGCGCTCAGGGCACGGGGCACGCCGGGCAGCGCGGCGGTGGGGGCCTGCGCGGCGGCTCGCGTAGCGGCGGGGTGTGCCGCGGCCGTGGCGGTGACCGGGGTGGTGGCTGCCGTGGCGCCGGCCTGCACGGCGGTGGTGGCCGTGGCGGTGGCTGCGGTGGTGGCCGTAACGATGGCGGCGGGCGCCTGCACAGCTGCGGGGGTGGCGGCTTGTGAGGTGGCGGACCGGGCGGCAGCGGCCTGGGGGGCAGCGGCGGTCGGCGCGGGGACTGCTTCGGCGGAGGGTTCGGCCCCGGTGGCGAGGACGGCGTCGGAGGCGGGTGCACGGTCCGGGGTGGGGGCGGAGCGCCGGACCGTCTGCGGACTCAAAGCTCGCCCCCACGGCCGCCATCGGTACTCGACGGGGCCGGCGGGACCGCGGTCGCGGCTGCGTCGCCGAACCCGTCGGCCCGCCACCTCCCGAACGGCCCCGCTGGCCCAAGTGCGCTGGAACGGCTGGGCGGCATGCCTGGCATTGCGTCCTCCTCGCTCGATCCGGTGACCCCGGTCGGCCCGGAGCCCCCGTGGACGGCGGCTTCGTGGCGGCGGGCGCAGCGCCTGCACCACCGCACGGAAGCCGAGATGTGAGCCTAGAAGAACCGTTCGGTTTCCTGCGAGGTGGCCCTGTTCCCAACGTGCCGGGGGCCGGGCCCGCTCCGCACGTCCGCCCGAGAACGTCGGCAGGCGCACGGCAGGTGGGCCCGGATCGGCCCGCGAGCGCGGTCGCCGGATCGCGCCCATCTCCACCATGGACCTCGCGCCCCGGTTCGGCAGCGCAAAGCGCCAAGGCGCGGCATTTCCACGCCGGATGGGTGACAGCGGTTCAGCATGCGGTACGCCGCCGCCCGTCCCGAGCCGCGTCGGCAATCCGCCGCGAGGCCCCAACTGGCCGTGCGCATGCCCGAGATCGGCGGCGCGGGCGGACGGGACGCACCCCGGCCGACCGGCGACGGTTCGCGAACGGCCGGACGCGGAGGGCGGCGGGCGCGCGCAGGGCCGGACGCGGACGAACGGCCGACGGACGAGCGACGGACGAGCGATGACGGATGCGCGCTGACGGGTGACAGATGACGGACGGCGATCGGCGGCGAGCAGTCGACGGATGACGTTCCGCAGATGACCGATGACAGAGGGCAGCATTGGACTTTCGGGTGGCGAATGACAGATGACGGATGACAGATATTGAAATCTGTCATCCGTCATGCCATAGTTGAAATCGGTCAGCCGTCATCGGTCGACCCACATCGGCCCGCTGTCGGCCCGCCCCCTGATCCCAGGAGCCCCGCATGTACTCCGCCACCGAGCGAACCCCGCAGACCTCCCCCCGCGTCGCCGCCCGCACCCTCGGTACGAACGGCCTCACCACCTCCACCCTCGGCCTCGGCTGCATGGGCATGTCCGACCTCTACGGCCCCGCCGACGAGGCCGAGAGCATCGCGACGATCCGCGCCGCCCTCGACGCCGGCGTCACCCTGCTCGACACCGGCGACTTCTACGGGATGGGCCACAACGAACTGCTGATCCGGGAGGCCCTGCGCGGCCGCGACCGCGAGTCCGTCCAGATCAGCGTGAAGTTCGGCGCCCAGCGCGGCCCGGACGGCCAGTGGCTCGGCTACGACGCGAGCCCGGCCGCCACCAAGACCGCCCTGGCGTACACCCTGCGCCGGCTGGGCACCGACCACGTCGACGTCTACCGCCCGGCCCGCCTCGACCCGGCGGTCCCGATCGAGGAGACCGTGGGCGCCATCGCCGAACTGGTCGAGGCCGGCCACGTCCGCCACATCGGCCTCTCCGAGGTCGGCGCCGACACCCTGCGCCGGGCCGCCGCCGTACACCCGATCAGCGACCTGCAGATCGAGTACTCGCTGCTGTCCCGCTCCGCCGAGGCCGGCATCCTGCCGGTCGCCCGCGAGCTGGGCATCGGCGTCACCGCCTACGGGGTGCTGTCGCGCGGCCTGCTCAGTGGCCACTGGCGCAGCGACCGCGCACTGGCCGGCACCGACTTCCGCGGCCACAGCCCCCGCTTCCAGGGCGACAACCTGGAGCACAACCTCCGCCTGGTCGAGGCGCTGCGCGCGGTCGCGGCCGAGCAGGACGCCACGGTGGCCCAGGTGGCGACCGCCTGGGTGGCCTCGCGCGGCGGGGACGTCGTGCCGCTGGTCGGTGCCCGCCGCCGCGACCGGCTGGCCGAGTCGCTCGGTGCGCTCGACCTGAGGCTCACCGCGTCCGAGCTGGCCGCCGTCGAGGCCGCCGTACCGTCCGGGTCGGCCGCCGGGGAGCGGTACGCTGCCGCTCAGATGGCCATGCTCGACAGCGAGCGGTGACCGCACCGGGGCTCCCCCCGGGGGTCCCCGTGCGCGGCCGGGTCCCGGGCCGTCCGCCGCTGCGCTCCGCGCCGGAGCGCCGCCATCCGACCGCCCGATCCAGCCGCCGCACCGGTCGTCAGCCCGACGGCCGCCGCACCACCCGTAAGGACGACCTCGCCGTGACGACGGACAGCACTCTCACTCCCGAGCAGATCCTGACCGCGGCGGAGGACGTCCTGCGGCGGTTCGGGCCGACCAAGGCCACCGTGGTGGACATCGCCCGCACCCTGGGCGTCAGCCACGGCAGCGTGTACCGGCACTTCCCCAGCAAGGCGGCGCTGCGCGAGGCCGTCACCCAGCGCTGGCTGGACCAGGCGCACCACAGCCTGTCGTCGATCGCCAACGAGCCCGGCCCGGCCGTGGAGCGGCTGCACCGCTGGCTGCTGACGCTGTTCGCGGCCAAGCGGAAGAAGGCGCTGGACGACCCGGAGCTGTTCGCCACCTACATGGCGCTGATCCCGGAGACCAGCCGCACCGTCGAGGCGCACCTCACCACGCTGGTCTCCCAGATCGGCCACATCGTCCAGGACGGCATCCACAACGGCGAGTTCCGGCCCGTCCACGTCGGCACGGTCTCCCGGGCGGTCTTCGAGGCGACCGCGCACTACCACGACCCGGCGCACGCCGCCGAGTGGGCCGACCCCAAGGCGGAGGAGCACTTCGAGGCACTCTGGAACCTGCTGCTGCGCGGCCTGCGCGCCGGCTGAGCCGCCCACCCGGGCTGGGCAGCCACCGGGCTGGGCCGCACCGCACCCGCACCCGCCGGCCCCGCCGCCGCCCCCGCTGAACCGCCGCGAAAACCGATCGCCACCGCCGCACACCACCGGACAGACTGGCGCGCACCGTTGATCCCCTCGGAGGAAGACATGCGCGCCACCGCCCACGCCCTCGGCAGCCCGCCCCCGGCCTGTCTGGACAGCCTGCACGGCCTGGCGCTCGGCGATGCCTTCGGCGACCGCTGGTTCTCCGTCCCCCTGGACGAGGCGCCCTCGGCCCTGGCCGCCCGCCTCCCCCGCCGCTCCCCCTGGCACTGGACCGACGACACCGCGATGGCCCTGGTCCTGGTCGAGCATCTGACCCGCCGCGGCGAGGTCGTGCCGGACGAGTTGGCCCGCGGGTTCGCCGCCGCGTACACCGCGGAGTACAACCGCAAGTACGGGCCCTCGATGCGCCGCGTGCTGCGCTCGATCCAGCAGGGTGCCGACTGGCGGACGGTGACGGCCGAGCAGTTCGGCGGGCAGGGTTCGCACGGCAACGGTGCGGCGATGCGGGTCGCGCCGCTCGGGGCCTGGTTCGCCGACGACCTCGGCGCCGTGGCCCGGCAGGCCGAACTCCAGGCGCGTACCACGCACTTCCATCCGGAGGCGACGGCCGGCGCGGTCGCGGTCGCGCTGGCGGCGGCGCTCGCCGTCCGCAGCCGCGGCGAATCCGCCCCGGACCGGGCCGAGTTGCTGACGGAGGTGGCCGGCCGACTGCCGGACAGCGAGGTGCGCTCCGGGCTGCGGATCGCGGCCGGCTTCCCGGCGGGCACCTCCGTCCGGCATGCGGCGGCGGTCCTCGGCTCGGGTGGGGGCCTGTCCGCACCGGACACCGTGCCGTTCGCCCTGTGGTCGGCCGCCGGGCACCCGGACTCACTGCCCGAAGCGCTCTGGCACACCCTGGAGGGCTGGGGCGACCGGGACACCACCTGTGCGATCGCCGCCGGGGTGGTCGCCGCCCGGACCGGTCTCGCCGCAGTGCCAGAGGCGTGGCTGGCCGCCCGGGAACCGCTCCCCGCCTGGGCCGGACCGCCGGTCCCGCCGGCCACCCCGGCCGCCCCCGACATCCCGGCCGACCTCGACGTCCCGGCCGACCCCGACGCCACCACCTGAGTCCCCTGCCCCCGATCGCGACCGCCCCAGGCATCGGGGACGCCGGGGCACCCGGACGCCGTCGGGCGGCGGGCGCGGCGCCCTCCCCGTCCGCCGCCCGCGCCGGAATACTGGCCCCATGCGCATCCTCATCGCGACCGCCGGCTCCCGCGGCGACGTGGCGCCGTTCACCGGTCTCGGCGTCCGCCTGCGGGAGGCCGGCCACCAGGTCGCGGTGGCCACCCACGCGGGTTTCGCCGAGTCCGTCCGGGCCGCGGGTCTGGAGTTCCGGCCGCTCCCGGTGGCCCCGCGCACCGAACTCGCCTCGGCCCGGGGCCAGCGCCTCCTGCAGGACGGTCCCGGGCCGCTCGCGCTGCTCGAACTCCTGCGGCTGGGGCGGGCGTTCATGCCCGCGCTGGGCGACGGGATCGCGGACGCGGCCGAGCGCGGGGCCGACGTCCTGCTGACCACCAGCACCACCACCGCGCTGGGGCAGGTCGCGGCCGAGGCCGCCGGCATCCCCTGCCTCGGCCTCTACCTCCAACCGCTGGCGCCGACACGCGAGTTCGCGCCCGCCGTGACGGGCACCCGCTCGCTCGGCCGGACCGGCAACCTGCTCGCCGGACGCGCGGTGCAGGGCGTGACGGATCGCCTGTTCGCCCCGGCGGTGCGCAGGTTGCGGCGCCGACTGGGCCTGCCGCAGCGCAGCATCGGCCGCCTGCGCCGCCACCAGCCGCTGCTGCACGGCTTCTCGCCGCTGGTGGTTCCGCGCCCCGCCGACTGGCACCCCGACCACACCGTCACCGGCTACTGGTGGCCCCGCCGGGAGCCGGGGTGGCAACCGCCGTCCCGGCTGGCCGAGTTCCTCGCCGCCGGGCCGCCGCCGGTGTTCGTCGGCTTCGGCAGTCTGGTGGTCCCGGATCCGCAGCGCCTCACGGTGACGGTGCTCGCCGCGGTGCGGGCGGCGGGCCTGCGGGCGGTCGTGCAGTCCGGCTGGAGCGGTCTCGCGGCGCCGCAGGACGACGACGTCCTCACGGTGGGGGACGTCCCGCACGACTGGCTGCTGCCCCGCACGGCGGTCGCCGTGCACCACGCGGGGGCGGGCACCACGGCGGCCGCGCTCCGGGCGGGGATCCCGTCCGTCCCGGTGCCGGGCCAGCTCGACGCACCGTTCTGGGCCGCCCGGGTCGCGGCGCTGGGGGTCTCGCCGGGGCCGGTCCCGCTGGCCGCGCTGACCGCCGGGCGGCTGGCCGAGGCGCTCCACCGGGCGGTGTCCGAGCCCCGGTACCGCGCCCGGGCCCGGACGGTGGCCGCCGCGCTGGCCACCGAGGACGGTCCGGCCGCCGTCCTCACCGCCCTCGACCGCCTGGCCCGCTGAACCGCTGAACCGCTGGACCGCTGAACCGCCGCCACCGCCCCGCGCGCCGGCCCACACACACGCCACCCGCCCGGTCAGGACACCCGGCCGCGGCTCCGCAGGCCGAGCACGGTGTACAGCAGCAGGGCCGAGCCGAAGCCCACCGCCCACCCGTAGTCGGCGAGCGGCCGCAGGAACGGCACGAGTCCGTCCACCGGGAACGGGCCGGCCTTGGCCCCGTCGGCGTCGACGGTGGAGTGCGAGCCGCCGACGGCGAGCACCCCGCCGACGCCGAAGGCCGCCAGGGCCCGCCAGTTCCAGCCTGCGCGGTACCAGTAGCGGCCGGAGCCGGGTGTGTAGAGCTCGGCCAGGTGGAGTTCGGTGCGGCGCAGGATCCAGTAGTCCGCGATGAGGATGCCGGCGACGGTGCCGAGCAGGCCGCCGACCAGTCCGAGCCAGGTGAAGATGTACATCTGCGGGCTGGAGAGCAGCTTCCACGGGAGGATCGCGATGCCGACCACGCCCGTGACGAGCGCCCCGCGCCGGAAGTCGATGTGCTTCGGCGCGAGGTTGGCGAGGTCGTACGCGGGGGAGACGACGTTGGCGGCGATGTTCACCGAGAGGGTGGCGATCAGCACGGTGATCAGTGCGAAGAGGATGCCGGGCACGCTGTCGATCTTCGCGGTGAGCTCGATCGGATCCCAGATCGCCCGGCCGTAGACGGCCTCCGAGCCCGAGGTGACGAGCACCGAGAGCACGGCGAAGAGGGTCATGGTGGTGGGCAGGCCCAGCGTCTGGCCGAGTGCCTGGGCGCGCTGGCTGCCGCCGAAGCGGGTGAAGTCGGGGATGTTGAGGCTCAGTGTGGCCCAGAAGCCGATCATGCCCATCAGGCCGGGGAAGAAGACCTTCCAGAAGTCCGGCCCCCAGCCGAGTCGGGAGGGCTGGGAGAGCAGGGTGCCGAACCCTCCCGCCTTGGCCGCGATCCAGACCAGCAGGATCACCGCGCCGACGATGACGAACGGCGCGGCCCAGTTCTCGACCTTGCGCAGGGTGTCCATGCCCCGGTGGATGATGGCGATCTGCAGGGCCCAGAACAGCAGGAAGGAGAGCCAGAGCGTCCACGGGTGGCCGCCGAACTCCGCTGCCGTGCGCCAGGATTCGCCGAGCAGCCGGCCGGCCAGCAGGAAGATCCCGGAGCCGCCGATCCAGGTCTGGATGCCGAACCAGGCGCAGGCGACGGCGGCCCGGATCAGCGCCGGGAGGTTGGCGCCGCGCAGGCCGAAGGAGGCCCGGGCGAACACCGGGAACGGGATGCCGTACTTCGTGCCGGCGTGCCCGCTCGACAACATACCTAAAGAGCAAACTCCCCCGAGGGGATCAGTCCGTCGGCATCATGCCTGGTCAACGACCGCGTCATCCGCCCACGTCGGGACGACGACAACCTCCCGATCCGCGGTAACGAGGATCTCACGGATGACCTTGCACAGCAGGGCGTTGAGGTGCTCGACAGGCAGAGAATCCCATTCCTCCAGGAGCCCCAGCGCCACGGCCGGAGCAGCGTCGCGCGCGGTCGTCTTCTTCGAGGCCACCGCGCCGGCGTTCGTCAGTTCCGCGAGTTGGGCGGCGGCTTCGGCCTTCTCCTTCCGCAGCTGCGCCAGGGTCGCCTTGTACTCCGCTTCGAGAGTCCCGTCCTCCTCCTCATCGAGTAGGGCGTACGCGCGCATGTGCCGGATAGCAGCCCGCTCCAGCTTCTCGATCTTCTGGACGAGAGCTTCCCTACCGGCGCCCTCTGACGGCGCCAGCACGCCGTGGCCTGTGGGCTGCCTGTCTGCCTCCTCGTTGATCTCGTCGACAACCTGCTGGAGCCACTGCCTCACGCCAGTCTCAAGCTTCGGATAGGGGAGGTTGACTCCGGGGCACCATTCGGTGCCCCGCCTGCGCCTGGTGTTGCAACGAACGTAGGAGTAGATGCCGATGTCCTGCTTGACGACAACCCCCCGGCAAAGGGCACACCTGGCGAGGCGGGAGAACGGCGACCTCGGACGGCGGGCACGGGGCGGCGTCGCCTTGATCACCTCGCGCCGTTCGAGGTACTGCTCCCAGAGGCCGTCGGAGATGATGGGCGGCAGGACGCTCTCGTCGTAGACCTTCACGAGTTCGTGGTTGGGGCAGTTGCCCAGGTAGGGCTCGCACTGGCAGTCCTTGGAGTGCACCCGCAGCCGGGCGGCGGCGAATCCCGAGTCCATGTAGTTCCGGAGGGTCTCGTCCCACCACGGCATGTCCCGGGTCGTCAGCAGGTTCGCGTCGTTGAGACTCTTGGCGAGCAGGCGGAACCCGGTCCCGTCGACGTACCGCTGGTACAGCTCTGCCAGTGCCGGCGCGGTGGCCGGGTCGAGTTCATAGTGCTCGCGCTGCAGCAGGAAGGTGCCGTCAGGCTGCGGGATCTTGCGGGGGTGCCAGATATAGCCGAAGCGCTTGCCGCCCCCGGAGGGGAGGCCCTGCTTCCTTCGCCACTCGTGGGTCTCCTTCCACTGCTCGCCGGCGCGGTCGCTTTCGAAGGCCGCGAGCTCCAGGAGCATCCCGCGCTGAAAGCGGCCGATGGCGGTCCGGGCGTCGACTTCTTCGGTGGCGGAGGCGAGTTGGCCGCCTGCTCGTTCGAGGCGTTCGAGGTTGACGGCGTTGCCGTGGCGCTGGCGGCCGAAGCGGTTGTACTTCCAGGCGGCGATCTCTTTGGCGGTGCCGTCTTCGATGTAGCCGATCGCCTTCATGATCTTCCGGCGGAAGTTGCGGCCGGTGGCGTCGAGGTCAACGACCCAGTGGACGATCCGGCGTCGGCGGCGCTCGGCCCAGGCTTCGATCGAGGCGCGCTGCAGCTCCGGGGAGATCATCTCCTCGCGGGCGGTGCTGACGCGGATGTACCCGATCGCGGGTACGAAGTCGTCGTCGATGTCAGGCAATGGTCCCCCAGGAGGGCTAGGACGAGTGTCCGCTGCCTACGGTCGACTCGGAGCCTGCGGGCGGGGTGGGCAGCGGGATGACGGTGGCCATGCGGCCGGTGTGCGGGCCGGCCGCGGCGTCGGCGATGGTGCGCTGCCCGTGCGCGAGGCCGATGAAGTAGCCCTCCTGCTTGACGGCGGTGCGGCTGGCTTCGAACTCGGCCTGCAGAGCTTCGCGTTCGGCGGCGAGCCGTTGCGCGATGCGCGCTTCGAGCGCGGCGGCTTCGCGGCAGAGGCGTTCGGCGTCCGCGTCGACGATGGCGCGGGCCGCGATAGAGCGCATGTACAGGCTGTCGGCTCGCTGCTTGGCTTCGTGGAGCTGCCGGCGTTCGAGCTCAGTGTTGGTGACGGCGGCACAGACGGTGTGGGTGACTGCGGCGGCGAGGCCGATGACGACGAGGGTGAGGCCGATCAGCGCGGTGAGGGGGTCGTGCCGGATGGCGGCGACCCCGGTGATGGCTATGCCGGTGGGCAGCGCTATGCCGGCCAGTGCTGCGGTGGTCCTCGCTGTCATGCATCCTCCCCGCTATTGGGCTACTGCATCACCGTCACCCTCGTCGGCGGCTCGCAGGTGGCGGCGGTTGCGTTCGGCCAGGTCCCTCATGAACAGTGCGCGTTCGGTGGGGTCGGTGAGGCCGAGTTCGTCTGCTGCCTGCGCGGGGGTGATGGGCTGAAATCGTACGCCTGGGACCTGTCCGAGTGTCAGTGATGCGGCGGAAATGATTCCACTATCAACAAGCATTTGAGTGACGGGCACGCCGACTGCGTCGGCGATCGGCTCGAAGTACTCGGGGCTGGGTAGGGCTGCGCCGCCGAGCCAGCGTCCGACTGAGCTGGGGGACACACCGACGGCGGCGGCGAGGGCCTGGCGTCCGCCGCCTCGCTGTCGGTCGATGTCAAGGCCGGCGGCGCGCATGGCGTCGGCGAGCCATGCTGCGTACTTCTCTGCAAGCGTCATGTAAGTGTCACCTCTCCGGGCGTGAGGATAGCGGGCTTGCTGCCCGGTCCGGCAGTAGTTCCGTTTCTGGAATATACGACGTGGTCTGGATCCGGTCACGGGCACCCGGGGGGCGCATCGGAGCACTCCACAACTTCCACATGTGGCAACACTTGCGGATCCGGCATCACGGGTCTAGCTTTACTTCCACATCCGGCAGTAGTGCCGAACACGGAAGCATTCTGCTTTGGGAGATCCCGTGCGACTGAACGTCGAGTACTTCCTCAACGCAGCAGCTCAGGCCGGGGACGACACCGCGTACAAGATTGCCGGACGCCTCGGCGTCAGCCAGTCGACCATGTCCCGACTGCTCAACGAACAGTGCAGCCCGAGCGCGCGAACCCAGGCGAAGATTCGCCTCGCATACAGCGTGACGCTTGACGAACTCATGACCTGCGACCACCAGGCCGCGGCATGACCAGCCGAGCCGCAGCCATCGCCGACGCCGGCCGGATCCTCGCTCAGGCCCGCCGGGAGCGTGACGCCCTGACGCCCCGCGCCGCCGCCGAGGCGGCCTGGTACCCGGGTCACCGGCTCCAGAGCGTCGACGCGATCGAGGAGCTCATCGTCCGCCAGCGGGCGGCCGTGGCTGCCCGCGCACTCGCTGCGTAGTACCCGCGGGCCGGGGCTGCCGATGGAGGCCAGTCCACCGGAGCCCCTACGGCCCAACCACCCACCAATCACAGGAGGCATAGGCCATGACAGCTGAGCTTACCTTCCCCTCCCCCACCCAAAACCCCCAGGACAGAGCCCTGGAACTCCTCCAGCGGTTCCTCCAGCACCCCGGCCTCGCCCGGATGCGCTGGTCGATCGGCGAGGACGGCAGCCTGACCGGCTACCTGACCGGCCACGACCTGCGCTGGGAGGCCTCCGTCTACGCCGCGGTCCTCTCCGTCACCCCGCTGCCGCCGCTGTCGTACAGCAACGACGGCCACCGGCGCGTCTCTCAGCACGTCGCCACCACCGTCGACGGGCTCTCGGTCAACCTGTCGTTCCTCTCGGACCTCGCCGCGTATCCCGAGCTGCTCGAAGCGGCGGAGTGCGAGTTCGCCGCCAAGTTCATCCAGGTGCACGACGACATGTGGTGCTGGTCGTCGCAGACGTGGCTGGAGTACCGGGCCGGCCTGGACCGGGTGCGGTTGGAGGCGGCGGCGTGAGCGCGGAACAGTGGGAGCTGTTGATCGTCGCGGCCGGTACGGCGCTGATCGTGGTCATGGTCGGGGTGTACCTGCGCCGCCTGAGTGAGCACCTGGCGCACTGCTGCACCGGCCAGTGCCCGAAGTCCAGGTCTCAGGCGCGGCTGCCCCGGCAGCGGACCGGCGGTGAATCGTGACCGCCAAGACCTCCCGGGCGAAGACTCCCCCGGTCGGCCCGGACCGTATCCCGAAGCCGTCCCAGGGCTGGTACCGCGACCCCGTCACCGGGGACAAGCTCCGTCGGGTCACCACCATCCTCGACCAGGGATGCCCGAACCCGGCCCTCATGTTCTGGGCGGCGAACTTCACCGCGCAGACCGCGATCGACAGCCTCCCGCAGTTGATCGCCTCGTCCCGGACCAGCACCGAGCGCTCCGAGTCGTACGACTGGCTCCGCAAGGCGCACATCAGGCGCAAGGACGAGCGCGCCGAGGTCGGCAAAGCGGTCCACCGCCTGATCGAGTCGAAGATCCTCGGCAACCCCGTGCCCGCCGAGCTGCTCGACGATCCCGAGTTGGCGCCGTTCGTGGCGCATTTCCTCCGGTTCGTCGCCGAGTGGGAGATCGAGTTCGAGGCGTCCGAGATGGTGGTTGGCAACCCGGAGCAGGGATACGCCGGCATGCTCGACTACCTCTTCTACAGCCGCCTCATCGCCCGGCTCCTGCGTGTCCCCCCGCGGACCCTGTTCGCCGGCGACACGAAGACCGGCGGCGAGCTCGGCGTGAAGGGCGTGTACGACAAGGCGGCGCTGCAGATGGGCGCCTACCGCGGGGCGACGGTCTGCTGGATGCGGGACGGCTCCCGGCTGGCGATGCCGAAGGTCCACTCGACGGGGATCGTGCTGCACCTGCGCCCGGAGGGCTACCAGGTGTTCCCGGTCGAGTGCGGGGACGAGGTGTTCGCGAGGTTCCTCACCGCGCGGGACATGGCCGCCTGGACGTCGGGCCTGTCGAAGAAGGTCATCGGCGAGCCGCTGGAGCTCCCGACCGTATCCCTGAGAGAGGCAGCCTGATGGCCGGACGAATCCTGACCATGCAGCGGCAGGCCCGCGAGCTCGGCCGGCTGCGCTCCGGGCTGACCAACGGAACCAACCCCGTCAGGTCGGACACGTGGATCGTCACGTCGCACGCGCCGCACTACCTGGAAGCCGCCGCGAAGCTGTGGGGCGGCAAGGTCGAGGCATGGCAGCCGCTCGGCTCCGGCCCCCAGCAGTGGCGGGTCATCACCAAGGCGAAGAGCATCGACGCGATCCTGCCGCCGGGTGACCCGCTGTCGCAAGCGAACGAGATGTGGTCGAAGGGCGGGTGCGCGCGGCGCTGCGACGGCGTCACCGAGCAGCTGTCTGACCGCCCGTGCCTGTGCCTGGCACGGCACGGGGACACGTGGTTCGAGCAGCGCAAGGGCACGGTGTGCGCGCCGACGACCCGGCTGAACGTGATGCTGCCCGACCTGCCGGACCTCGGCGTGTGGCGGATGGAGACCCACGGCTACTACGCGGCGAACGAGATCGCCGGGCAGGTGGACATGCTGCTCTCTGCCACGGGCGGCCGGGCACTGGTGCCGGTGTCACTGCGGATCGAGCCGCGGCAGCGGGTGGCGAACGGCCAGACGAAGAAGTTCCCGGTGATCGTCGTCGAGGTACGAGGAATGACGGCACGACAGGCGCTAGCGGGGGAAGTCCCGCAGATCGCCGTCGAGTCGCCCGGCGCCGCCCAGCAGCGGACTGCGATCGAGGCCAGGCCGGCTGACCAGCGTTCGGGGCCGTCGAAGGACTTCGTGGTGCTCGCCCGGGCGGCCCGCAGCGCTGAGGCGGTTGCCGCTCTGATCGCGGAGGCGGCTGGCGAGGGCGCCCCCGAGGAGTTTCTGGCGCAGCTTCGCGTGATCGAGGAGGCGAAGGCGGAGGTCATCGTCCCGGAGATCGTGGACGACTCCGACCCGATGGAGGTCTGGCAGCAGATCCTCGCTGCGGCCGGTACGCGGGGCTGGTCGATGGACCACACCGAGACGGCGTTCGCCGAGTTCTCCGGCGGCACGATGGCCGGCTCTGCCAGCGCGGGCGAGCTCCGCAAGTTCCTGACGCACCTGCGCAGCTAGCCGCAGGACGGCCGGGGCCGCACCCGCCCGAATCGGGTGCGGCCCCCGCCCCCCATCATCCACCCCCTGAAAGGAGGACCCCGTGAAGCCCTGGCACTTGCACCGCATGGCCGCCATTGACTTCGAGGCCGGAGGCAAGGACCCCCATCTCGCCCCCGCCGTGTCCTGCGCCCTCATCCACCTCGGCGGCGGCCTGCCCACCGAACGGGCGACGTGGCTCATCAACCCTGGCGTTGCCCAGGACCCGGGGGCCATCGCCGTTCACGGCCTCACCGACGAGTACCTAGCCGTCCACGGGCAGGACCCGAGGCAGGCCCTCACCGAGATCGCTCAGGCCGTCGCCGAGGCCGTCGGCACCGGTATCCCCCTCGTCGGCCACAACCTCGGCTCGTACGACCTGAACCTCCTCAACGCCGAGATGAACCGCCACCTCAGCGCCACCCTGGAGGACGCCACCGGCCCCATCACCCGGGTCATCGACACCCTCGTCCTCGACAAGCACGCCGCCCCGTACCGGCGCCGGGTGTCGGACACGCAGGGCGCCTACCAGCTGCGGACCACGGTCGAGACGTACGGCCTGCAGTGGGACGAGGAGCAGGCACACGGCGCGGACTACGACGCGCACAGGGCCGCGCAGGCTGCCTGGGTGATGGGCGTAATCGGGCACAAGCCGCCGGGCGAGCGGCCCGCGTGGGTGCAGGGTCTGCGGAACCGCCGGGGGCCGTACGACCGGTTCGACGACCTGGCGTGTGACGTGGACGAGTTGCACCGCCGGCAGGTGCGGTGGGCGGCTGAGGACGCGGTGTCGCTGCAGGAGTGGCTGCGTTCGGAGAAGGCCGGGCCAAAGCGGGATCCGCAGGCGGTGGTGGACGGCCGGTGGCCGCTGCGCCCTTTGCCGGTGGGGGTGGCGTCGTGAGCCCCCAGCCTGTCGCGGCCGACCTGGTTCTCACGGACGAGCAGCTCGCGGTTCTGCTCGGGTTCGCGCGTGGTCTGGCGCCTGGCCAGGTCGCTGAGCAGCTCGGGGTCAGCGTGCACGACGTCCGTGCCCACCTCAAGCGGATCTTCAAGGCGCTGGACGTCACGAACGCTGCCCACGCCGTCGGCGTTGCCTCGGCCCTCGGTCTCATCACCCCCGCCGCGATCCTCCAGGGAGGCCCCCATGTTCGGTAGACAGCGCCGCGAGAACGTCCGACTCCAGCAGCAGGTCGCCGACCTGTCCGCCCGACTCGTCCGCCTCAACGTCGCGCTCGGCGCCGCCACCACCGAGGGCCGCATGCACTTCGCCCTCGCCGAACGCGTCAGCAACGACCGGGTCGCCCAGGCCAAGGAGCTCACCGCCTCCCGGCTGGGTCACGCTGCCAGCCTCGTCCGGGAAGGCACCTGGTCGTCGGAGGCCGTCGACCATGCCGAGCGTCTCGCCCGCGCCCTGCGGGCCTGCGCCCGCTACCGCGCCGAGAACGCCCAGTTGCGGCCCCTCGCCGAACAGACCCGCCGGCTGGAACGCGAGAACCGGCAGCTCCACGAACTCCTCGTGCAGCTTCAGGACCGGATCGACGTCTACCAGCGCACCTCCGAGGAACGCGACTGGCAGCCCGTCCCCGCGACCGCCGCCACGTGATCCGCGACCTCATCACGCAGATCACCTACGACCAGGTATGGGACGGCGTCGCCGTCCTCGTCCTCACCGCCCTGGCGATCGCCCTCATCGTCCTGTCGTACACCGCCTGGAGAGCCCGCAATGACTGACCTCCTCACTCCCCCGATCCTCACCCATATCCACCCGGCCACAGCCGAGGTCGTGATCACCGTCCACGGCGCTCCCGCCCCGCAAGGCTCGAAGAAGCATGTCGGCAACGGGATCATGAAGGAGATGTCCGACAAGCTGAAGCCCTGGCGCCAGGACGTCAAGGCCGCGGCTCTGTCGGTCGTCTCGCAGATCCCCGGCTGGACCCCCCTGGACGGGCCGCTCGGCGCCAGCGTCGTCTTCACCGTCCGTGAGCAGCCTGTCAGCCGTCCGACGTGGTGGCCCTCCGGCCGTCCGTGGTCCAAGTCCATGCGCTGGCGGCCCGCTTCCACGCCCGACCTGTCGAAGCTGCTGCGCTCCACCGAGGACGCCCTGACGGGCGTGGTGTGGAAGGACGACGCCCGGGTCGCCGAGTACGTGCGTCTCGCCAAGTACTACGCCGGCGATCCCGCCGAGGACGTCCTGCCGTTCGGCAGCGGTGCCGTGATCCGGGTGTGGAGGCTCTGATGATCGAGTTCCTCGCCGGAGTGGGAGCCGTCTACTGCGTCGCGCTGCTCAGCGCCATGTGTGCCTTGACCTGGGCGGCCGTATCCCACCGGTGGCGTCGTCGCCAGGCTCGCCGCGAAGCCTTCCGTGACATTGATCGTCTCCTGAAGAAGGAGGCCCGCCGATGAACCGCGGCGAAGCCCGGCTTCCCTGCCAGGACGATCCGGACCTGTTCTTCCCGATCTCGTACACCGGCTTCGGGCTGGTCCAGGTCGAGGAGGCGAAGGGCGTCTGCAAGGGCTGCCCCATCAAGGCCGCATGCCTTGAGGACATCCTCCAGCACGAGGGCAGCAAGTCTGCCCGGGACCGGAGCGGTGTCTGGGGCGGCACCACCCCCGGCGAACGCCACAAGATCTACCGCGGGCGCGCCGACCGGTTCACCGAAGCCGCATAGCCCCCCTCCCCCAAGACCACCAAGGAGTCCAGCCTGATGGCAGGCGAGACCTTCATCACCCTCGTCGGCAACCTCGTCGACGACGTGGATTTGCGCTTCACCCCGTCGGGTGCGGCGGTCGCGAAGTTCCGCATCGCGTCCACCCCCCGCACCTTCGACCGCCAGACCAACGAGTGGAAGGACGGCGAGAGCCTCTTCCTCACGTGCAACGTCTGGCGGCAGCCCGCCGAGCACGTCGCCGAATCCCTCACCAAGGGCATGCGCGTCATCGTGCAGGGCCGACTGCGCCAGCGCTCGTACGAGACCAAGGAAGGCGAGAAGCGCACCGTCTTCGAGGTCGAGGTCGACGAGGTCGGCCCGTCCCTCCGCTCGGCCACCGCCAAGGTGACCCGCACCCAGAACGCGGGGAACAGCGGCGGACAGCAGCGCCAGCAGCAGAGCAGCGACCCGTGGGCCGCCCAGCAGCAGTCCGGGCCGCCCGCGAACAGCGGCTGGGGCAGTGCGCCCGCCAACGAGCCCCCCTTCTAACCGCAAGAGCAGCGCCCAGGTCCACCCCGCACCACGCCGCACGGAGGCCCGCCAGTGACCGCACACCCCCGCACCGCAGCCGTCACTGGCGCGCGCCACCGCGGCCAGTACTACGCCCAACGGCAGCGCGCCATCGCCTACGGCCGCTGGCAGCGCAAGGTCGCCGCCCAGCCCGTCCGCAACCACATCGTCGCCCTGCACGCCGCCGGCATGACACACGCCCAGATCGCCGCCCAGGCCGGCCTACCCGAGTGGCGCATCAAGCAAGTCCGGTACCGCACCTTGGCCACAATCAGCGCAGACACCGCCACCGCCATCCGCGGCATCCGCATCCACCGCGCCCTCGCCGACCCCGGCACCGCCCCCGTACCCGCCATCGGCAGCACCCGCCGCCTCCAAGCCCTCACGGCCGCCGGCTGGCCACTGCGCACCATCAACGCCCGGCAGCGGATCTGCGATACCGGCTATCTGCGGGCCATCCTCCACGGGCGGGTCCCCCGCGTCAGTGCCCGACTTTCTGCCCGCATCGCCGTCGCCTACGACCAGTTGTGGGACCAGAACCCCGCCGACCACGGCGCCCGCGGCTACGACATCCACACCGCCCACCGCATGGCCGCAGACCACCGCTGGGCCCCGCCCATGGCCTGGGACGACGACGAGATCGACGACCCGGACGCCGTCGCGGACTGGACCGGCCGCTGCGGCTCCACGGGTGGCTACTACGACCACACCGTCCTCGGCACACCCACCTGCCAGCCCTGCCGGGACGCCGTCGCCGTCGCCGCAGCCGACCGCAAACTCCGGCGCCGCCAACGCGCCACCGCCCCCGAACCGACTCCATCGCCCGCCACTTCCTGATCGGACACCACCATGGCACGCGGTCACGGCCGAATCCTCACCCGGATCTGGGACGACCCCGAGTTCACCGCGCTCACGGCCGAGCTGCAGCGTCTCTACCTGTTCCTCATCTCGCAGCCCAACCTGAACCACGCCGGCCTACTGCCGCTCACGTTGAAGCGGTGGAGCGCCAAGGCGATCGGCCTGTCCTCAGAGGGCCTTCGCGGGCAGCTTGCCGGCCTTGCCGAGCGGCGGTTCGTCGTCGTCGACGAGGACACCGAGGAACTGCTGGTCCGATCGTTCGTCCGAAACGACGGGGTGTGGAAGCAGCCGCAGATCATGGGCGCGATGGTCTCCGGTGCGCTGGAGATCTCATCGAGGCGGCTTCGATGGGCACTGCTCGATGAGGTGAGCCGCATTCCTCTGGACCAGTTGAGCGACGAGCCCGGCCGCAAGGGGCTGTCCCCTCGGCAGGAGGTGTCGGGGCACATCGAGGTGCTGCGGAAGGCGTTTGGTGACCTGGGACCGCGACCGCCCGCGGGCCGGGTTCCCGAAGGGGTGCCGCAGGGGGTTGCGGAACCCCTCCCGGAAGGGGTTGGCGAAGGCTCAACGCGCGCGCGCGGGCGTTTTCCCCTTCCCCTACCCCAATCCCCTTCTTTCTTCGTTGCGGATGTCGTCGACATCCGGTCCGCCCGGCAGAGCCGGCCGGACGTGGAGGAAGCCTGCGCGCTCCTTGTCGAGCTGATCGTGCGGAACGGCACGAAGCGTCCGGCCATCACCCAGCGATGGCGGGACGCCGCCCGCCTCATGATCGACAAGGACGGTATCGCCCTCAACGACGTCCTCGACATCATCCGCTGGTCCCAGGCCGACGAGTTCTGGCGCGCCAACATCCTCGCCATGCCGACCCTGCGCAAGCAGTACCCCAAGCTCCGCCTGCGCGCCGACTCCGAACGCCGGCGCAATCAGGCACACGCCACCAGCCACCAGTCCCACGCAGACGAAGGCGTCTTCTGATGACCACAAACGACGACACGCCGATCACCCGCATGGAGCCCCACGACCTGCCCGCCGAACAGGCCCTCATCGGAGAGATCGTCCTCAGCCGCAGCCCCCGGCACGCGCTGCGCGAACTCACCATCACCAGCAGCGACTACTACCGGCTCGGCCACCAGCTCATTCACCAGGCCATCCTCGCGATAGCCGACGGCGGCGACCCGATCGACCCGTTCACCGTCAACGCCGCACTCCAGGCCCGCGGAGACCTCGCCCGATGCGGCGGCCCCGACTACATCAACACATGCATCGACGCTGCCCTGCACGGGGCGAGCCTTGCCTGGCTCGACGAGCGGATCCGAGACCTTGCAGTACGCCGCGAACTCATCCACGCCGGCACCGAGATCCGCGAACTCGGGTTCACGCCCGAAGGCAACGCGCGGGCCAGCGACCTCGCCGAACACGCCGTCAACCGCATCCGGGAAGTCCGCGACGCCGGGCGGGCAGCCGAGGACTCCCCCGTGCAGGACATCCACGAGTTCCTCGCCGGCGACGACCCCGAACACGACTGGACGCTGCCCGGCTACCTGGAACGCACCGACCGCATCGTGTGGACCGCCGGGGAAGGCGGAGGCAAATCGGTTCTGCAACGGCAGCTCGGCGTCACCGCCGCGGCCGGCCTGCTGCCGTTCGGCGACCACAACCCGTGCGGCGCACAAAAGGTGCTGATCCTGGACTGCGAGAACTCCCACCGCCAGTCCCGCCGGCACTACCGGACCCTGGTCCAGGTCGCCGAGCAGCTCGGCGCGCCGGTCAAGCGCGGGCAGCTGCACATCGACCTGCGGCCGCAAGGCGTCGACCTGACGCGGGCCGACGGGCGGGCGTGGCTGATGCGCCGGGTCGAGGCCGTGATGCCGGACCTGCTGATCGTCGGGCCGATCTACCGGTTGCACAACGGCGACCCGAACTCGGAGGAACTCGCCCGCAAGATCACAGTCGTTCTCGACGAAGCCCGCGCCACCGCCGGCTGCGCCCTGTCGATGGAAGCCCACTCCCCGCAGGGCGGGCCGATGGGCCCCCGCACCCTCCGCCCCGTCGGCAGCTCGCTGTGGCTGCGCTGGCCCGAGTTCGGCCTCGGACTGCGGCCCGTCGAAGACAAGCGCTCCGCCCACGACGACCGCGCCCGCCGCGTCCTGCCCTGGCGCGGCGCCCGCGACGAGCGGGCCTGGCCCCGCTACGTGTGCCAGGGCCCGGTCGGCGGATGGCCGTGGCGCACGTACACGCCGATCGACGCCGACCCGTACACCGGCTACTCGCAGTCAGGAGCCCTCGCATGACGTTGCACGAGCACTGCCCCACCTGCCTGGCCGAGGCCGGGTGCGCCGGCCAGGACGACGACGGGGCGCGGGTGACCGCTTGGTGGCGCTGCCCGCGGTGCGGTCGCGGGTGGACGACGCAGTACCTGAGCTCCGCGTACGGGGACCAGGACGAGCTGGAGGACGGCGACGGTGCCTGGTGACCGTGGGGCCCGGAGGATGCGCCGCGACCCGATACCTGCCGCTGTGGTGGCGGTGATCGCGGCGGTGATCGAGGAGCACCCGTGCTCGAAGCCGTGGCGGCAGGCGGAGTTGGTGGTGGCGGAGTTGCGGGCGCAGGGCTGGTCGATTCGGCCGCCACACGATGCCGAACTGCGGCAGGCGGGCGTAGGCCGCGTTTCGGGGGCTGGTTGGACCGATGGCCCGGGGTCGGGCTGCGAAGCGGTTCTAGGCGAAACGGCGAACGCGGGAAGGGGTATCCAGTGAGCGGGGGCGAGGTGCGGGTGCCGCGGGATGCGATCTGGCACGGGTGTGGGGCGTGGTGGACGGGGCGGGAGCGGGGGCACTGCGGGGGGTGTCACCTGACGTTCAGTTCGCGGACGGCCTTTGATCGTCACCGGCGCCGGTTCCGGTGTGTGGAGCCGTCGAGGGCGGGGCTGGTGGGGCGGCCGGCGGCGTGGGGTGTGCTGTGGGGGTTGCCGGAGGCGTTCGATGACCGGTTCGAGCGGATGCTGGAGCACCTTGACGCCGAGGACGGGGTGTCGTGAGCGGGGCGATCAGGTTGGATCCCGCCCGGCTGTTGGCGGTGGTGGATGCGCGGTGTGCCGAGCTGGGGTGGTCGCGGTCGCGGCTGGCCTGGAGCCTGGGGTCGACGCCGTCGGCGTTCACGCGGATGACGCGGGGTGGGATGCCGGATGCGCATCTGCTGGCGAATCTGTTGGTGTGGTTGGGGTGGGCGCCTGAGTTGGTGCTGGTGGCTGCGGGTGACGGGCCTGCTGTGCCGGCGTGTGGGACGTGCCACGGGGTACCGCCGACCGGATTCTCGTGCATCCGGTGCGGCGCGACGGGGGTGCGGCCGTGACGGCGCGGAACCGGGTCGTGATCGTGACGGGTAGCCGGTCGTTGGCGTCGCCGGCGGCGGTGTTCGGGGCGCTGAACGAGGAAGCACTGGCGGCGTCCGGTGGCCGACTGCTGGTGGCGCACGGGGCGTGTCCGTCGGGTGCGGATGCGTGGGCGTCGGAGTGGGTGCGGCGGGTCGGGCCGCTACGGGCCGAGGAGTTCCCGTACCGGGCGGATTGGGATTCGTGCGGGTGGGAGTGTCCGTCGGGTCCGCATCGGGTGCTGCGCCGGCCTGGCGATGCGCATCACCCGGGGTCTGGTCTGGTGGCGGACTTCTGTCCGGGTGCTGGTCCGCGGCGGAATGCGCGGATGGTCGGGGCGGGGGCTGACCGGGTGCTCGCGTTCCCGACGGCGGGGTCGCGGGGGACGTGGAGCTGCGTGCGCCTGGCGCGGGCTGCCGGGATCGACGTTCGGGTGGTGAAGTCGTGAGCGGGCAGCGCGAATGGCCGCGCGGCGTGGGCCGGCGGCTGGCGGGGCGGTGTGGGTCAGTCGGTGGCGGGCTGTTCCTGGTCGGTCTTCGGGGTGGACCAGGGGCCGGCGTCGGGGCGGGTGGGGAGCTTGGCACCGGGGCGTCGCATGTACCAGCGCATGAACTCGCGGATCACGGCTGTACGGGGGCTGCGCCCGTTGGGGTGTACGGCTTTGGTGGCGTCGCCGAAGGGGTCCCATTCGTCTTCTGTGGGGATGCGGATGGCCTTGGGCTTCTCGTAGTCGCTGCTTGTTTTGGGCATGGTGACAGGGTACCGGCGTGTATCTACAAGGGGCAACGGGGCGGGTGGCCCTATGTAGATACAAGACTCCAGCCGAACCCCTTGCTTTGTAGATACAAGACGCGTAGCTTTGTATCTACAAGGAGCGGCGCCAGGCCGAACCAAGTAGCCGATGGGGTTGCCCTCATGAACGCCCGCACCCGCACCGCCCGCCAGACCCTCCGCAACCGGACCCGCGCCAACCAGAAGCGCACCATCGCCACCCACGTCCGCAAGGCCACCACCGACGCCGCCGCCGCCAAGGGCGTCACCGCCGCGCTCCGCAAGACCGCCCGCGAGCTCCGTAAGGCCGGCCTCCTCGGCAAGGTGCAGACCCGCATCGCCCGCGTCACCGCCGACCGCGTCGGCCCTGTCTACCGGTACACCGCCGCGCAGGTCGCCCTCATCGCCGCCACCTACCGGCCCCGCAAGGCCGAGTACAAGGCCGCCGCGCTGCGCCTCACCCTCGCCGCCTGATCTTCCCGTCCGAGCAGCACCTGCACAGAACGGACCAGCCAATGACCGTCACCGATCGGATCATCCTCACCGGTATCGCCCTCACCGTCGCCGACATCACGCCGGCCGCGATCCGCACCATCAACCCGGGCACCGGCAGGTGGATCGACCCGGAGGTCTCCGGGCTTCTCGCCCAGGTCGACGAGACGGACCGGGAGATCGCCTACCGCAAGTGGGATCTGGCCCGGTACGGGGGCGCTTGGTCCGAGTACGCGCAGCTGGCCGCTGGGGCGCTGAAGGTGGCCCGACTGCGCCGGGCGGAGTTGGAGGACCGGCTGCTCGCCGAGTTCGTCCCGCCGACGGAACGCCGGGTTCACCCGGACACGCTCGACCTGATCGACCGCATTGCCGCCGGGATGCTGGCCGGCTGCCCGCACGACGCCGAGTTCGACGGCGACGGCGAGTGCCCGGAGTGCCGGGCGCAGCTCGACGAGGACGCGGCCGAGTACCGCGCGTACGCCTACCACTAGACCCGCGAGGGGACCCCTGATGAGCGCTTCGACCTTGCTGGCGCAGGCCGAGTTGTGGGCCGCCGAGTGCCGGGCGGCGCATGACGCCGATCCCAAGGACGCGGCCACCGCCGAGTTGTGGCTTGACGCCCTCGCTGACCTCCGCCGGGTTCGGAGCGAGATCGTCGCCGCCGCACTCGCCGGCCACACCACCTCCGCCCCGACCGCCTGAGGACCCGCCATGACCCAGCCCCAGCCCCTGACCGCCGAGCAGTGGAACGACCGCTACCCGCCCGGCACCCCCGTCACCGCCTACCCCGGCCTCCGCCCCGAGCACCCCGCCTTCGCCGAGTTCAAGTCGAAGCGCCTCCAGACCCGCACCCGCAGCCGGGCCTGGGCCCTCGGCCACGGCGAGCCGGTCGTCCTAGTCGACGGCTACGCGGGCGGCATCTCCCTGGAGCACGTCGACCCGCGCACCGAGGAGACCACCCGATGAGCCAGCCCCAGGACGCCGGCGTCGGCCTCCCCGATGCCCTCGTCGACTACTTCGCCCAGCGGGAGGACTACCGCGCCCGTGCCGTCGCCGGGGTCCTCTCCGGCCTCACCAACCGCGAGCGCCTGCTGGTCAGGGAGGCGGCCGTCATGGGCTGGGTGCAGGGCATCCGGCACCACGACCTGGCCTACCCCGGCGACCGGCAGGCCCTGACCGCCGTGGTGGACGCCTGCCTGAGCTTCCCGGACCTCTACCCGACGATCACCAACCACGCGTCCACCAACGAGGAGTCGTGATGACCCAGCCCGCCGCCCCGCTCGACCTCGACGCCATCAAGGCCCGCGCTGACGCGGCCACCCCCGGCCCGTGGACCGCCGACAGCCACGAGATCTACCAGGGCACCCCCGACGACTGCCTCCCCGATCCCACGTGGATCGGCGAGACGTGCAACGTCGACCTGCCCGACCACGGGGCCGCCAACGCCCGCTTCATCGCCCACGCCCGCGTCGACGTGCCGGCCCTGGTCGCCGCACTCTGCGTCGACGAGAGCACCGTCGCCACGCTCCTCAACCAGAACGCCCGCCTCGCCGAGAAGGACGCCGCCTGATGCACCCCGCCCTGCCCATCGAACTGCCTGCCGAGCCCCGACGCTTCCGCGTTCACAAGGACGGCTACGAGCCCCAGGACTGCACCCTCCACCCCGACGGCCGGATGAGCAGGGAGCTCTTCGGCCAGGCCCTGTGGAGCATGCTCTCGCTCGGCGACATGCTCGAAATGAACTGGGAGAACGCCGAGATCGAGTGGGACCCCGAGCGGGTCGAACCGCCGGCCGCGGTGGCGTTGGGCACCCAGCTCGACCTCCTCGCCGCGGGGGAGGGCCGGTGACCAGCCAGCAGCCCCTCCGCCAGCGCATCGACGCAGCAATCCGCCCGACCATGCTCATCGGCCTCCAGGACGCCGAGCTGTACGACGAGCCCGGCCGGGAGCGAATCGGCGAGTGGGCCGACTGGATCACCAACGCCGTGCTGGCCGTGGTCGAGGCCGAGATCGCCGCCCGCACCACGCCCAGCCCCGGCGGCTGCGGCTGCGTCACGTACGTCCACCCCGGCCACTACCCGTCCTGCCCCGCCCGCACCCAGACCAGCTGATCCAGGAGCCCTCGATGATCACCATGACTGACCTGTTCTGCGGCGGCGGAGGCTCCTCCACCGGCGCCGTCCAGATCCCCGGCGTCCAGGTCCGCATGGCCGCCAACCACGCCCGCAAGGCCGTCAACACCCACCAGGCCAACCACCCCGACGCCGACCACGACTGCGCCGACATCTCCCAGGTCGTCCCCGGCCGATACCCCGCCACCGACATCCTGTGGGCCAGCCCCGAGTGCACCAACCACTCCCGGGCTAAGGGCCGCCGCCGCGGCCACGGCGAGTACAACGACGGCCTGTTCGCCGCCGACGGCACCGACGAGGCCGCGATCCGCTCCCGCGCGACCATGTGGGACGTTCCCCGCTTCGCCGAGGCCCACCGCTACCCGATCATCATCGTCGAGAACGTGCCCGACGCCCGCTGGTGGGGGCCGGACGACATGCCCGGCGGCACCTTCGACGCCTGGCTCGCGGTCATGCGCTCCTGGGGCTACGAGCACCGCATCATCTACCTCGACAGCGCCCACGCCCAGGCCTACGGTCCCGGCAGTCGCTCCCGCCGGCCCCGCATGTACGTCAAGTTCTGGCGCAAGGGACACCGCGCACCGGACTTCGAGAAGTGGCTCCGCCCGTACGGCGACTGCCCGATGCACGGGCGCGTCCAGCTCATCCAGGCCTGGAAGCACACCAAGATGTCCAGCCCCGACCGGCCGTGGGGCGTCTACGGCAAGACCGGCCAGTACCTGTACCGGTGCCCCCGCGTCGAGTGCCGCAACGCCGTCGTCGAGCCGGCCGTCCGCTCCGCGGCCGACGCCATCGACTGGACGCTGCCCGCCCAGATCATCGGCGACCGCAGCCGCCCGCTGAAGGCCAACACCATGCGCCGCATCCGCGACGGCTTCGCCAAGTTCTCCCGCCCCCTCCTCGTGCCCACCGAAGGCCGCGAAGGCAAGACCGCCGACCCGGCCGACCGGCTTCTGCGGACCGTCACCACCCGCAACGAGACCGGCCTCGCCGTGCCGCCGTACATGGTCGAGCTGCGCGGCGGCGGATCCTCCCACCGCTCGGCCGCCGCCCCGATGTCCACCGTCACCGCTGGCGGCAACCACCACGGACTCGTCACCGCACCGGACCTGCTCGTCCCGTACTACAGCAACGGCAAGGCCCAGCTCGCCGCCGAGCCGATGGCCACCGTCACCACCGTCGAGCGGCACTCCCTCCTCGTTGGCGGCCGGGTTGCCGCGGTCGAGGACTGCCGGTTCCGCATGATCGAGCCGCACGAATACGCCCGCGCCATGGAGTTCCCCGACGACTACGTGTTCATCGGCGAGACGGCCGGCAAGCCCCCGACAAAGCGCCAGTGGGTCGAGATGGTCGGCAACGCCGTCACCCCGAACGTCGCTCGGGACCTGGTCGCCATGGCCGTCGAGGCCCTGACCGGCGAGGCCATAGAGCCCGCCCGCGCCTGACGCCCCGCTCGGCCGCCGGACCACCCGGCGGCCCCAACCCCCAGGAGCACCCGCCATGGGCATCTACAACAGCGCCGTCCTGCTGTACGGCGTCCCCCTCCCCGACACCCACGACGCCGCCGGATGGCAGGGCGAGGAACTGCGCGACGCCATCCTCGAACACCACGAGGGTGTCGGCCACGCCAGCGAGGGCCCCTACGACTGCGACACCACCTACCTCTGCACGGACTACTTCAACGCGGACATGGGCGAGACGGTGATCGTCACCCCCTTCGACCCGGTTGGGCAGGCCGAACGAGACGCGCGCCTGCGCCACGCCTGCCTCGAACTCGACTACGCCGACCACCCGGGCCCCGCCTGGCACCTGATCGCCGACCAGAGCTGACCACGCCCGGCCGGCCGCTCCTCCCCGGGCGGCCGGCCCCACCCCGAGGAGAACCCGATGCCCGACCAGCCCGCCGACCTGCTCACCGCCGCCGCCCGCAAGCTCCGGGCCGCCGCGACCCTCTACGGCGACCCCGGCCCGTGGACCGTCCACCAAGCGAACGGCTTCCTCCGCGTCGGCCCCGCCAACCCCCGGACCGGCAGGAACTGGTCGCCCCAGCCCGGCGCCGACCTCCCCGAGGAACGCCGCGACACCGCCGCATACATCGCCCTGATGCACCCCGGCGTCGGCCTCGCTGTCGCCGCCTGGCTGGAGCGTGAGGCCGAGATCTGGACCGCCTGCGAGACCGCCAAGGCGGAGGTCGCACCCGCGGGCTTCAAGCTCTCGTGGGGCATCAACACGCATGACCAGGCGCTCGCGGTGGCCCGCGCGGTCCTCGGACAGGACGGCGGGTGACTGTCCTGCTGGTCGTGGGCGGCGGCCTGCTGGTCGCCGCCTCCGCCCTCACCGCCCTCGCCCTGTGCCGCGCCGCCGGACGCGGAGACCAGCCCGAAGGAGACCGGACGTGAACCCCTGGACCCTCCTCGCCACCTGCGGCCCGGCCGCGGTGCTGTCCGTGTGGTGGCTCCACCGCATCGGCCGCCGGACCGCCGTCTACGTGCCCCGGCCCCGGCCCACGCAGGCCGACTGGGACGCCGACTTCGACGCCATCGTCCACGCCTACCAGACCACCAGCACGAAGGAGCGGTAGATGCCCGTCACCGCCCGCCCCGACCAGCCCCTCACCCCCGCCGAGGTCGACACCCTCGCCCTCTACGCCGACGGCTCCACCATGGCCGAGATCGCCGCCGAACTCGGCCTCACCTACGACGGCGTCGCGTCCCGCTTCGCGTCCATCCGCCGCAAGCTCGGCGCCCCCACCAACCCGAACGCCATCGTCCGCGCCCACCGCACAGGCCAGCTCCACCTCGGCCCCGTCAGGAGTGCAGCATGATCCCCGAGCAGGAGACCTACCAGCAGCAACTCGCCCGACAGCTCACCGACGCGCGTAACGCATTGAGCATCGCCGAGGACGAGCTCGCGAAGTGGCGTCGGCGCGCCTTCGACGAAGCCGCGCTCAAGCAGCGCTCCGAGACCGCCGAGGCCCGACTCGCCGCCGTGACGGCAGAGTGCGAAGGGGCCGTGGAGGGCTGGCGCAACGAGTCGGCGATCTGCTCGGC
Organism: Kitasatospora sp. NPDC054939; assembly: GCF_053610105.1. Taxonomy (NCBI): domain Bacteria; kingdom Bacillati; phylum Actinomycetota; class Actinomycetes; order Kitasatosporales; family Streptomycetaceae; genus Kitasatospora; species Kitasatospora sp. NPDC054939. Next base: position 44,617 of record NZ_JBSGXP010000003.1, read on the forward strand.
CCGCATCGCCGCCGTCCGGACGCTCCACCGTCCGGCGCCATGCGGCAACGCCGACTGCTCCGGCCAGTGGTGCATCGGCTGCGACCCCGAGGGGCTCGACTCCTGCGACGACCACCCGTGGCCGTGCCCGACGATCCGCGCCCTCGATGGCGACACCCCGGCGGACGTCGAGATTCGGCTCGCCAAGGCCGAGGTGCCCCCGGTCGAGCCCGCCCCCAACCACCAGGGCCAGGACGCCCGGTCGATGCTGCTGAACCTGCTCGCCCAGTGGGGAATGAAGAGCGGCAACGGGTCTCGGTCCGTCGTGGACGAGTTGCTGCGCAGGCATGCAGTGGAGGTGGCCGCGAGCTTTGCCCGGCAGGTTGACCGGGCGCTGCCTCAGGTCGGTGCGGCGTTCGTCTGCGAGCACCGGGACCCGAAGAAGCTCGGACACCGCCCCGGGTCGGGCCTGGCCTTGTTCTGCCAGTGCGGCGAGCAGGTCAGTCCTGGTCTCCGGCAGGAGTCCGCCCGCGATGGGGAGGCCGGGTTCCGGGTGGTGACGACGGGCCCGGTGGAGGAGGTTGCCGCGGAGCCGGTGACTCTCGGCCGGCTGAAGACGCAGTTCTTCAGCGGGCCGGCGGATCGGGGCGGGTTCGCGGCCGGGCAGGTTGGGGAGTTCTTCGGGTTCCCCCTGGTGCCGGACGGCAGCCTTCCGGCGGGTGAGGTGCATCTGCGTCCTGCCGTCGCTCAGCAGGGGCAACCGGATGACGGCACCGGGTATGCGGGTGAGTCGGACCGGCTGCCGGACGGGTCGTGTCCGGAGTGGTGTCGGTGCCACGGGATGGTGCCGTGAACGGCTTCGACGCGTGGTGGGACGGGGCGTCGGAGGAGGAGCGGGCGGAGTACCTGAGCGGGCAGGGTCTGCTGCCGTCGGTGGGTGAGCCTGCTCCGCCGCTTCCCAAGCGGGTGGAGAACGTGATCGCGGACTTGTCCGGCTACGGGTTGCCCGAGTTGTGATCGTCTTGCTGCGCCCGGCCACCATAGCCGGGCGCTTTCGCGTGGTGGGGGACGGGTTGTACTCGGCGAGGAGCCAGGCGAGTGGTTCGGCGTCGTCGAGGCGTTGCTGGCCGGCGGGCTGCCGAGTCGGGAGCGGTGGGCGCCGCCGCCGCGTCCGGTGGGGTGGTCGGCGACAGTGCAGTGGTGGGGGTCGCACCAGGTGGGGTGGAGGGTGGTCACGACTCCCAGGCTAGTCGCACGTACGTTCGAATGCGCGGATGGGGGCCAATCCGCCGGAACCCGGGACGCCCGCCCCGCGCCACTGCCACCATCCTCCGGTGAACTCTGAACTCATCAGCGCCGCGATCGGCGCGGCCGGCGGTCTTGTCGGCGGCCTGGTTGCCGGCTCGTTCGCCCTCGGGGCGGCCCGGGTGCAGGCCCGACGGGCCGTGGAGGCCGCACTTGCCACGGCCCGCAGCACGTACCTCGCGCCCATGGACGTTGCACAGCGCACGGCGCAACGGCAGGTGTACGAGCGGTTCCTCAATGCAGCGCAGGACTTCGCTGCTGCCGCGGCCCGGATCGCGGTACCGGCGGAGGAACTGGACCAGGCGGCGGTGAACGCCTTCGAACGCAGGCAGGTCTTGAACTCCGAGTGGGCAGATCCCCTTCGCGCACAGCTGTTCATCGACACCATAGATCTTCGGCACGCTGCGCAGCATGTGGCGATAGAAGGGCCGGCGCCCATCGTCACCGCGTCTCGGGCCATGCTGCAGCTTGCCGAAGAGTTCGTCCGCACGTCCGCCAGGGCCGGGCACGTCGACGATGACGAGTCGGGCGTTCCGGACCCGCCGGAGCCGTTCAGGCATCGCCGACTGGCGGGACGCTTGGAGTCGCAGGTGGAGGCGTTCCCTGCCGTTGCAAGTCAGGCGTTGAACAGTCGGACGGCGGGCGGGGAGGCGGTGTTGGCGGGGCAGGTGGTCGGGCAGCGCCGGAACTCTTGACTCCGCAACCCGGCCGGTCGATCATGAGCCACCCCCACCACGGAGGAGCCCGCATGACCGACCTCACCGTGACCGTCACCCCCGGCGCCGAACCCTGCCCCACCTGCGGCACCACCCTCGTCCTCACCGCCCACGTCGCCATCGGCGACGGCTTCGACCTCCACCTCTGCCGACACTGCGACACCGGCCCCACCACGGGCGGCCGGCTCCTCGCCATCATGGGCCTGCCGTTCGGCGAGCACCCGGAGGACCTGTTCCGCGAGTTCGCCACGGCATGGCTGCACGAGGGCGCAGCGCGGCATGGCTGGTATCAGGTACCGCATCAGCGCGACCCGGCCGGGTAGCGGCGGGGAACGACGAGAGCCCTGCCGCGTCGGGCGGCAGGGCTCTTCAGGCGCCTAGGCTCGTCACTCTCTGTGGCACGCACATACGCAAGGCGCCCGGCAGAATTTGCACACTGCGGGGACCTTCTGGCCGTTGCTGCCGGTGTTCGACTTGCAGTAGTCGTGCTCGCGGTGGAGGCAGCCGGTCGACAGGTACCGGTGCTTGCCGTCCCCAGGGTCGGCGGACGCGAGCATCTCGGCGATCGTGAGCTCGTCGAAGTTCTCCATGAACCAGCGGGCCCGCGGCGAAAGGTCATCCCAGGCGTTCACTGCCACTCCTCGTCGTCGGGGCCGACGCCGTTCCAGGGCGTGCAGTTGTCCTCGTCGAGGATCGCGGCAAGGTGCTCGGTGAACCTGGCGACGTCCCACAGTTGCCCGCCGGCGAGGGTGCGTTCGGCGGCCTTGGTGAGGTTCTGGGTGGCGATGTCGAGGGCGCGGTCCCAGTAGCGGGTGCCGGGCAGGTACTGGGCGATGACGGTGCCGTTGTGGCTGAGGGTGGTGCCTTGGGTGTGGCCGATGTCGTGGGAGGTGAAGTCGATGGTGGCGGTGGGCGGCTGGTCGGGGTGGGCGTGGAGGTCGATGGCGTGCCGGACCCGACCGGTGATCACTGCGGCTCCTTGCTGGCCTGGCGGGGCGCGAAGTCGAGGGTGGCGTGCCACATGTCGTTCGGGTCGAGGTCGTACCGGATCTCGGTGACCTGGTAGCGGGTGTCGCGGTCGCGGTCCTTCTGGAGGAGGAGGTAGTCGCCCTGCCGGATGTGGCCGCCGATGGGGCCCCAGCCGGAGACTTTGAGTCGCTGGCCGCCGTCGATGGTCTGGGTGATGGAGTAGTCGTGGCCCCAGGTGCGGTGGCCGGGGCCGTAGTTGTGGGTTCTCGGTTCGGTCACTGCTGCTCCTCAGAGGGGTCGGCCGTCGCAGTCGGTGTAGCCGTCGGCGGTGCGGTGGGGGTGGATGCAGTCGGAGTGGTCGGGTTCGGTGTCGGCGAGTTCCCACTGGTTGGCGTGGGTGCTCCAGTAGTAGTCGCGGCCGTCGGCGGGCGGGAGGCTGCCGTCGTAGATCACTGCTCCACCTCCGGCTGCAGGAGGTCGGTGGCGGCGTCACGGATGCGGGCCGGCTTGAACCAGTAGAGCGCGTCGGGGTCGATCAGGTCGGCGACCGTGCCGATCAGGGGTCGGGCCGCGGCGAGGTGTTCGGGCAGTCGGTCTGCGGCTTGGCGTTGCTGGGTGGCGGCTTCGCGGAGGATGTGCGCCTTGATGGCCGGCCAGTAGTGGGCGAGGTATGCGGCGGCTTGGTTCTGGCTGAGGACGATGCCGGTCGGGTCGGTGTAGACGAGTTGGGTGACGGCGGCGGGGATGTCGTCGGGGTTCACTGCTGCTCCTTAGGCGGGGTGGCGGATGATGCGGGGGCCGGCGTCGATTTCGGCTCGGCGTTCGAGTTCGGCGGCCCAGCCTTCGTCGCTGTTGCGGCGGGCGACGGTCCGGTCGATGGCTTCGCGCAGGGCGGCCTGGGCGGCGGTGTCACGCCGTTCGGCAAGCACGTGCTGCAGCTTGTCGAGCCGGTCGGTCTGCTCGTCAGCTGCGCCCACTTGGACAGCGGCCGCGCCGACCCGGCCCCAGTCGAACAGCAGCTCGCTGACGGTGGCGTAGGCGTCGAGTGCGCGCCTGGCGCTGTGGTTCAGCTGGCGGCGGTGGCTGGCGAGGCTGTCGTGCTGGTTGGCGAGCGTCTTCTGGTCGCCGGTGAGGTTCTCGTACCAGCCGTAGTAGGCGGCGCCCTTCGGGATGTCGCCGAGCTGGGTGCGCAAGTTCTTGATCTCGCGGTTGAGGCCGGCGCGGGCGGCCTTGAGGATCACGGGGATGAGGGTGCGGGCCTCGGCGAGCTCGGCTTCGGTGAGCCAGTCGGCCGGCTTGTTGCTGACGCGCTCGCTGGGGAGGCAGGCAGTACGGACGGAGTACTCGGCTTTGGCGGCCCATTCGTCGCGGGTGGGCCAGGTGCGCTGCGCCATGGGGACCTCCGAGGGTCGGGGCGGCTCGACCCATCAACGGTACATCGCGTCCTTATGTACATCAAGGCGGATTGCTAACATCGACGCCATGGACTCCAACACTGCAGACCAGCCCATCGCCGTGGCCCGCGCGAACATCTCCGAACTACTCGCCTCGGTCCGCCTGCTGCGCCGCACTTACTTCCTCACCAGCCGCGGCAAGCGCCAGGCCGCCGTCGTACCCGCCGAACTCGGCGAACTCGTAGAACAGGCCGGCGGCCCGGACGAGGCCATCAAGGCCCTCACCGAGCAGCTGGCCCAGCGAGGCAACACCTGAGAGGACCGTCACCGCACCCGCCGGCTCGGCCTGAAGGTAGACACGGGCGGGGGCAGCCTCGGCCTGTGCCACCCACAGGAGCCCCTCGCGTCCGTCCGCGAGGGGCAGCGGGACGGGTTCGGTCTGGTGGTACCAGTACGTGTCGGTGACGCAGTGGCCTCCGAGGGCCGGGCAGTTGTACGTGCGCATGGCTGACCTCCAGGTACGGCGAAGGCCCCGCCGGGCAGCGGCGGGGCCTTCGGTGTGCGGGCATGAAGAAGCCCCGGCCGCGGTGCGGTCGGGGCTCGCAGGGGGACGGCGGGTTCAGGCGGTGCGGCGGGCCTTCACGAGGCGTGCGGCCTCGACGATCAGGCGGCCGGCGAAGCCGACGAGACGGCCGGCCAGCTTGAGGGCCTGGCCGGCGCTGAGGCTGGCGGTGTCGCCTCCCCAGCCGAGGACGAGGAGCGGCACGCCGTCTTCGTACTCCTCCAGGCGCACGTCGACGATCGGGGTGCCGCCGACCTGGTGCGGGGCAGGTACGGCGTGGAGGGTGCCGTGGTGGATCCAGTGGTCGCCGGTCTGGGTGCAGTGGCCGGCGAGGCGGGGGCAGTGGGGCAACGGGTCTCCCTGGAACGCGAGAAGGCCCCACCCCGCTGTGGGGGTGAGGCCTTCTGTGGGCATGGGAAAGGCCCCGAGCCAGGTGGGCTGCGGGGCCTGCATTGTTGTCGCGGATCATGGGCCGCGTGCGACGCGGGCAGCGTAGCGGAATCTCGTTTCACGGGGAAGGCCCCGCTGTCTGACGCGGGGTGGGACGCGCGGCGGACGTGGCCGCGATTGTAGCCAGGAGTTCCGGCAGACCGGAAGACTTCGCGGACTCCTCCCCCGCTGCGCCCCGTCTGTCAGCGCCCGGGCCTAGGCTCCGCTCATGAGCAGCTACAGCGGGCCCGCGGAGATCATCGCGGGCGACATCCAGGCCCCCGCCTACGTCGACCTGAACTCGTACGACTCCGGCGGCTTCCGGGCGTGGAGCGGCACGATCGACGTGGACACCGACGGCGACGCGTGGGCCGTGTTCCAGGCCAGTCAGATCGTGCTGTGCCTCCCCGACGGCCGCGAGGGCAACGTCGTCGCCACCAACCTTCAGGCCGGCTCGACGGGCATCGCGGTCATCGGCAGCGGCCCGGCGCCGTTCTGACCGATGGAGCTGCCCAGTTCGCAGGGGCCCGGGGAGTGCCGCGAGTGCGGTAGCCGCGCCCGGTACATCTGGCCGGGCGGGCGGTGCCGGCCGTGCTGGGAGGTTCAGCTTGAGGCTCGGCGCCGGCGTGCCGCGGCGGGCCCGACAGGGTTGTACCGGTGCTTCGACGCGGACGGGTGGCTGCTGTACATCGGCACGAGCTTGGATCCGGAGCGACGTTTTCGGGATCACGCGAAGTGGTTCGGCTGGTGGCCGGCGGTGGCGCGGACGGAGGTGGAGTGGCTGCCGTTCGGGCTTCCGGAGTCGATGTATGCGGAGCATCTGGCGATCTGGCTGGAGCATCCGGCGTGCAATGCGGGGCCGGGGGTGGTGTCCGTGGAGGCGGGTCCGGTGATGGAGGGCGGGACGTGGTGGGACCGTGGGGCGCAGTTGCGGGAGTGGCGGCGCTGGTTCGCGGTGTGGCGGGACTGCCAGTTGCAGCCGGAGGAGTTGGAGGCGCGGGAGTCTGCGCTGCTGGCGTGATCGCGCGTCACAGGTTCATCACTTCGGCCACGGGGCGCTCACGCGATTGGGAGGCTCGGCGCGTCCGTTCTCTCGGAGCCGAGGAGCAGCGCGTTGTCACAGCCGAACTTCCCTCCCCCGTACGGTCCTCCGCCGGGTCCGCAGCAGCAGACGCAGGTGACGAAGCGGGGTGCGAACCATGGCCTGCACGTCCTGCTGACGGTGTGTACGTGCGGGCTGTGGGCCATCACTGGGTGGCCGATCGCGGCGGCGATGGGCCGCAAGACGAAGACCACCACGATGACGCAGCCTGCAGGCGGCCCGTACGCGGCCCCGCAGCCCTTCCCCGGACATCCAGTCCAACCGGGTGGTTACGGGCCGCCACAGGCCGGTTCTTGGGGCGGGACGGGGCAGTTCCCGGCGCAGGGGCAGACGCCGCGTCCGGGGTGGGGTCAGCAGCCGCCGCGGCAGTGAAGTCTGCGCGGGATCTGGACGATCGAGTTCCGCGGGCGTAGCGTTCCAACGCCTGAGGAGCACGGTGGCGGCGCGCCAGCCGGCCACAGCGCTGCGCCCCGACGTGACCACACCACGTCGGGGCGCTGTCGCGTTCGGGCGGGTCGGGCCGGCAAGGGCGGGAAAGGTGCTGCGCAGGATCTGGACGATCCGGTTCCGGAAGCGTAGCGTCCCCGCCAGGGGGGCCAGCCGGACGCCAGGCTCGTTGGCGACCGGACCCCGCGGTGCCGGAATTGCCCGCCGGACACCACGACTACGCCCCGCCGCTCCCAAGTGCGGCGGGGCGCAGTACTGCTCAGGAACGGGTGGCCAGCACCGACGCGAGCGGGCCCTCGATCATGCGCCCGTTCTGGTCCTTGAACGTGAACCCCATGCCGGCATCGAAGGCGAGCAGCTTGTCGAGGGGCTTGGGCTGGTCTGCGATGAACTTCCGCGGGCCCAGGTCGAACGAGCCGTGCTGGACGTCGTGCCATCCGTCGGCCAGAAGAACTCCGGTCACGTTCGCTCGTGTGATTGCGATGTCCATGTCTCAACCTCCAAGTAGTAGCGCCCGGTTCGGGCCAGGCGGACGCTACCCGCGCCCAGCCAGGTCGGCCACGGGCTGCTGATGGTGTGATACAAGCCCCGACACCTCTGGACTCGGTGATCGCCAGGGCGTAGCGTCTGCGGCGAAGACCGGCAGCCTCCCACTGCGGCGCCCCGACGTTGTCACACCACGTCGGGGCGCTGTCGTGTCAGGGCACGATCCCGATGAACTCCGCGCCCTTGCGGTTCGCCACGATCACGTGGAACACGTGGCCCGCGGCGCAGTACATGTCCACCCACACGTCCCGGGCCCGCCCCGGATCGGCATCCGCCCGAGCCGGCTGCTCATCCTCGCCCGGCAAGCCGCGCTCCACGCCCGCGTCGGCGCAGCGCGGACAGTGGACCTGCCACAGGATCGTGTCGGAGCCGTCACTGTCCGGCCGGAGCGTGGCCGCGTGACTCGCTGGCACGTGAATCACGTTGCCCTGGTAGTCGAGGTGGTCGCCGACGTGGCCGGCCTCCAGCTCGCACGAGGCGGTGTCCGTCTCGGCTTCGCACGTCAGGTGGACGCCGTGGAGGCGGAACGCCGCGACAATCGCCGGGTCGCCCTTGAACTCGTTGAGGGACTCGTGCTCGGTGTCCCAGTCGCCGTCGAGGAGCTTGCCGATCAGCTCGCCGAGGACGCGGGTCTTGAGCTCGTCGGTGGCGCCGGAGTCGATGAGTGCCTGCGCGACGGGGTTGAAGATGCCGGTGGCTGAGGCCCAGCCCATGATGGTGCTCCTTCGGGTCGTTCGGGGTGGGGAGGTGCTACGCGCCGGGGCGGTTCAGCTCCAGCTCGCTGCCATGGCAGAGGACCGAGCCTATGAGCCAGCCGATCTGGTTGACAGTCCACCGGTAGTCGGTCAGCGGGCCGGGCGGGACCTCGTCGACGATCCGGCCGGTACGCCCCGCAGCGCGGGGGTCGTCGACGCAGGACACGATCAGAACCTCGTCACCAGCGTTGAAGGCCATCAGAACCGCCACCATCCGTCGTAGCCGTCCGGGACCGCCGGGTAGTTTGCGAGCATCGGCTGCAGGACGGCGAGGTGCTCCTCCATCACCTTCGGTTCCTGGGCGCCCCAGTACCGGGCGCCGTCCCACCGGCCGTGGCAGTCGCCCCCGTACCGGCCGTCGAGGTCGGCGGTGAGGATCGCCTGCTGGTCGGTGATGTCGATCTGGTCGACCATGTGGTGGCGCCACAGGCCGAGCGTGCCGATGCAGGCTCGGGTGGTGCCGTCCTTGCGCCGGAACCAGAGGGCGTTGGCCCCGCCGCCGAGGTACCAGCGGTCGCCTTGCGGGCCTTGCTTGGCGGTGATGGTGGCGAGGTCGATGGCGAACGGTTTGTCGGAGATGCGGAACTTGTCACTGCGGATCATTGGTCAGGTCTCCTTCCGGGTGCGGGCGGCGAGGAGGAGGTCGGCCGCGGCGTCCACGCCGTCGGTCTCGTTCGGAGAGACGTCGGCATTGCGGAGCATCTCCGCGGCTTCGGTGAGCACCGTGTACCGGACCTGTTCGGCGTAGTCGTCGAGGAGGTCGCCGGCCTGGTCGGGGAGCATGAAGCTGACGTGGAACGCCCGCTCGATCCGCTCCCGCGGGGAGCGCTTCGGCATCGGTCAGCCCTCCTTCCGGCGCCAGGCGGACAGCGAGCAGTTGATGCCCGACCACGACACGTGCCGCGGCGCGACCGACACCTCGTCCCACTCCGCGTGCAGCAGCTCGTAGAACCCGTCGTCCGCGGTACAGCCGCCGTAGCCCTCCCCCGCGTAGATCAGCAGGCCGCCGTCGTACGCGCGCAGTGTCTCCTCGGCGTGCTGGCCGCCGTACGGGGGCCAGACCATGAGCAGCGCCCGGTCCTGGTGCGCGCGCACGGCCTCGGCGCCACCCTGCTGGACGTCGGCGTACGGGCCGTGCTTGCAGTACTCGTTGCCCGCCGCGGGAGGGTTCGGATCGTACGCGGCGACGTCGACGCCGGCCTGCTGCAGCTGCCACGCCCAGTACCCGGTGCCCGCGCCGATCTCCACAACCGACCGACCGGCGAGCTGTTCGACGATCCAGTCGACGTCGCCCGGCGTGATGATCGACCAGGCGTAGCGGGAGGACAGGTCACCGCGCCGCGGGTCGTCGTCGAGGGCCCGCTGCCGGTTGATCGACCAGGTCGACAGCTCGGGCTCCAGCGTGCCGTACCGCCACGAGGTTTCGGCGGGCATGAGCCGGACGATCTCCCACAGCGGGTTGGGCCGGCCTTCGGGGGTGCGCTGGTCCTCGGGGCTGCCGGCGATCCGGGCGGCGGGCGTCTCGAAGCGGTGCCGGTGCGTGTTGTCCCACAGGGCGTGGAGGCGGGCGACGGCCTGGTCGGCGTAGGGGTCGGTGTGGAGGGCGAGTCCCATGCGGGTCTCCTTTGCGGGGGTGTGTGGTGGATTGTTCCAGCCGCGGGGGCACACGGGTACCCCCGCGACAGATGTGACGGCAGGTCAGTGCTCGGCGGCCATGTCCACGAAGTGCGAGTAGTGGAGCTGGTTCGCGACCGTGATCGTGCACGTCGGCCCGTTCCGGTGCTTACCGACGATCACGTCGACCTCGCCGGCCCGCTCCGACTCCTTCTCGTACGCGTCCTCACGGTGCAGCAGGATCACCATGTCCGCGTCCTGCTCGATCGACCCCGACTCACGCAGGTCCGACACCACCGGCCGCTTGTCGGTGCGCTGCTCGGGACCACGGTTCAGCTGTGACAGTGCGATCACCGGCACGTTCAGCTCCTTCGCCAGCGTCTTCAACCCGCGGGAGATCTCCGAGACTTCCAGCTGCCGGTTCTCGGCCTTCCCGCCACCGGACTGCATCAGCTGCAGGTAGTCCACGACGATCAGGCCGAGCTTGTGCCGCGCGGCGAGCCGGCGGGACTTGGTGCGGATGTCCATACCGGTGAGGTTCGACGACGCGTCGATGTACAGCGGCGCCTCAGTGATCGCCGGGAGGTGGCGGGCGATCCGCGTCCAGTCGTCGTCGGTGAGCTCACCCGAGCGGATGTGGTCGAGGAGGACTCGGGCTTCGGCAGACAGGAGCCGGTCGGTGATCTCGCTTCGGTTCATCTCCAGACTGAAGATCACCGTGTGGATGCCGTGCCGGATCGCCGCGGCCCGGGCGACGTCCAGCGCCAGCGTCGACTTACCCATACCCGGCCGCGCCGCGACAACGATCATCTGGCCGGGGCGCAGCCCGCCGGTGAGCTTGTCGAGGTCCGTGAACCCGGTCGGAACGCCGACGAGCTTCCCGCTGGTGTCGCGGCGGGCTTCGAGCTCGTCCAGGTGCCCCTCCATGCTGTCCGCGAGCAGGACCATGTCCTCGTCGGCGTGCTCGTCAGCGACGGCGAACAGCTCGGACTGCGCCGCGTCGACGATCTCCTGGACCTCGCCCTCGCCGGCCCGGCCCATCGCCGCGATCCGGGTACCCGCCTCGACCAGGCGCCGCAGAACGGCCTGCTCGTGGACGATCCCGGCGCAGTACACGGGGTCCAGGGCGGTGCTGGCGGTCTGCAGCAGCTTGTGCAGGTAGCCGGGCCCGCCGCACCGCGCCAGGTCGCCGGCCTTGGTGAGCTCGGCGGCCACGGCGATCGGGTCGGTCGGCTCGCCGCGGGTGAACAGCCGGACGATCGCCAAGTGGATCGCCTCGTGGGCGGGCCTCAGGTAGTCGCGAGGCTTGAGGACGGTGCACACGTCGCCGACCTTGTCGCGGTCGAACATCATGCCGCCGACGGTGGCTTCCTCGGCCCACAGGTTGCTGGGCCCGCCGTCGGGAATGTCGTCGGCGTCGTGGTTGTCGGGCTGGTCGGGGTGGGGCTTGACGAGGTGCATGGTCACTGGGGTCTCCCGGGGTCAGGCCGCGGCGCGGGCGTCGGGGTGGCAGTCGGGGCAGGGCCGGCCGTTGTGGGTGCGCCAGCGGCGGTTGTGGGCGGCGAAGGGGTTGCGGTCGAGGCAGGGCTGGCAGGCCGGCGGGAGGCTGCCGCGGCAGCCGTGGACTTCGGCGTACGGTCGGAGGTTCGGAATCCGGCGCTTGGCGAGCACTTCGACCGGATTGGTCATGCCGCCCGGGTTCGTGCAGAGCTCGTTGACGAGTTGGTCGTCGAGCTTCCAGCCGAGGCGGTGCGCTGCGGCGGCGAGCCGGGGGGCGAGGGCTCGGGCGTCGAGCGGGCCGAGGGTCCAGGGGTCCGGCAGCCGGGCGAGGAGGAGTCTGGCGCGGTTGATGTTCTGGTTCGAGTCCTCCTCCTCCAGGTCGTCCGGAGGGACGGCGGGTCGGGTCTGCCGGGTGGGGGGACGGGAGGAGGAGGGGTATTGAGGGATAGGAGGGTTAGGGGTCACCTGAGAGGTGACCCGTTCGCACCTGTCAGGTGACCCGTTCGCACCTGAGAGGTGACCCGTTCCCTCGATCGGGTCACCTGTCAGGTGACCCGTTTCACCGATTGGGTCACCTGTGGGGTGACCCGATTCCAGCTCCTCCGACCCCGATTGGGTCACCTCAGAGGTGACCCTCTCCGACCGGGTGCACTGCCCGTGCAAACCATCGTGCGGCCCCTCCGCGCACATCTCGGCAAGCCGGTACACCGCCCACCGCCCCGGGAACCCGGACATCTGCCGACCGTCGTGAACGGCGTACTCCAACACGCCCTTCTTCATCAACTTCCCGAGCGCGTTCCGCCACGCCGCCGGCGACGTCTTCCCCGCCCGCTTGAGCAGGTACGGCTCGTGCATCGGCCCGACAGTCTCCCGGGTCACCTCGTTGGCATTCTCCGCAACGACGAGCAGGTCCGAACGCTCTCCCGCAGTCAGGCCGGCGTCCTGCCAGTGGTCCAGCACCTCGACCATCAGTCTGATCCCCATCAGCGCACCGCCTGTGCGGTGCCGGGGGTACGCAGGTACACGGCTTCTCCAGCTGAACGTGAAGGTGAGGGTGAACGAGGGCCGCCCCGTCGCGGGGCGGCCCAGGGGGTGGTTCAGCGGCCGAGGATCCGGTCGAGCGTGCGCTGCGCCTTCTCCGGCGGCAGGTCACCGGTCACGGTGTGCTCGCGTGTGGCCGGCTCGTAGTGCGTCTCGACGTTGCGGAACCCGAGCTTGCGGGCGTCAGCGGCCGTGGCGGCGATCTGGGAGGGGGCGCCGGGCTTGCTGGCGTGGAGGCGCTGGATGAGGCTCACTCGGGCACCCCCGCGACGATCACGATGCTGTCGCTGTGGACGGACTGGAGGATCGTGCGGACCAGGTCCTCGTCGAGGACCCGCGGGTCGTAGCCGACGATCACGGCGTCCGGCTCGATCCAGGTCGATCGCATCGCGGGCCCGCCGTCGGGCAGGTGGACGGCAACGAGGCCAGCGGTGATCCGCGGAGCGGTAGCGGTCGTCTGCACGGCGATCACTCCCCCACCCGGTCGCTGTTCACCGCGCGCAGGTAGCGGTGCGCGAACAGGCGGGCGCCCTCGCGGTCACCGCGGCTCAGCGCCCAGTTCGACAGGCGCAGCAGCAGACTCGGCTGGGAGGCGGAAGTCGGCCGGCGGAAGGCCAGGCCGATAGCGGCGTTCTCGGTCGGGCGGGAGACGGTGACGGCGATCATCGGGCCACCGCCGGGGTGCTCGCCTTGACGGTGGGCGTACAGTGGTTCATTGACCTGCCTCTTTCATGGACGTGGAGTGGTCACTGGTCAGCGAGCTGCTAACTCGCTGGTCGAACAGCGGTCGGACGGTTGGCGCCGTCCGGCCGTTTTGCTTAGCAGCTCTACTACTTCTCCCGCTTAGGGGTCTCGCGCATCTTGATGAGGAGTCGCACGAGAATCGCGAAGCCCTGAGGGCTCATGTGCTCGCGAAGGGCGTGAGCAGTCTCGCGCGGGCTACTCAGCGGCAGGAGGAGATCAGTGGACCTGCTGTTCATGAGGGCCGACACTGCCCGCCGGTAGTAGACGATGTCCTGCCAGACCGCGGCGGGCGTCCGGTGGACCTTTCTCGCGGTCGGCTCGTCGCGGGCATTCCCGACGAACCATGCGCGCTCGTAGTAGTCGCGGAACGAGTGGCTCGGGTTGTGGTTCATCACCGCCGGGAACGGCAGCAGCCGGTCGTAGACGCCAAGGTTCTGGTTGCACCGGTTGCAGAGCAGACCTCGCACAGCGGCCCGACCGTATCGGTGGTCATGGTCGATCACGAGGTTGCCGGTCGTTCCGCAGACTTCGCACGCGCCCCCGGCACGCTCCCAGAGGCTGTCGCAGTCCTCGCACGTGAGGCGGTACGACCTGTGCACGGCGCAGCGGGTACCGATCGGGTGAGGAGGCATGGGGAAACCATACAGGGTTTCTTGATATGTAGCAATGCTCTCTGTATGGTCGGACCGCGCCTCCGTCTGCCCCCACACCGGTCGATGTAGCGTTGGAACTGCTCCCCCAAGATCGAAGGAACGTTCATGCGCCCTGCCCGTTTCCAGCAGCTCCTGCTCGATGCCGCCGGCAGCCTGTCCGGTGTCGCAGCAAAGACCCTTGCCGACACCGGCGACACCCAGCGCCCCTTTGGCGTCGCCGTTGAGGCTGGAGGGCGCACCAGCCGCTGGCAGATCACCGCCATGCGCGCCAGGGATGAGAAGTGGGGTGACCATCCCGATCCGGAGCCGACGTTGGGCGAGAAGCCGGCCGGGCCGGAGGCCCCGAAGCAACTGGACAGCCCGGCCACGGTCGAGCACGCATTGGTCGCAGCGCTACTGGCCGCAGACCCGGGCGAGATCGCCGCGGTCGAGATCTACTCGGCCCAGCCGACCCCGCCCGTCGTCGGGCACGGCGCTACGATCACCTTCCACGACGGCGCGAAGGCGTTCATCAACCACATCCGCTGAACACAGCTACGCCCCACCCCCAGACATCCCAGGGTGGGGCGCGACATTGCTCAACGGTCAGCCGATGTAGTCGATCTGGTAGATGTGCAGTGACTTCGTTGAGTGGTCCAGATAGACCGCGGCAAGGACGTCTGCGAGCACGAGCATCCGGGCAACCCCGTCATCAACCCCCCACACCTCCGTCTCCCCGATCGGATCGTCGCAAGCACGGGCGATCGCAATGGCGAGCCGCTCAGACACGGGCTGCGGAAGCGAGTCCCAGACCGCCGCCACGGTCGGGCTGCACTGCAGTGTGTAGGTCATTCGCTGTCCAGGTGATCAGCGGCGCCCGGAGGGTCGCGCGAGTGGCATCTAGTGGCAGATGGGCTACCGAGCGTGAGCGTAGCGTGCCGCGTTGACAGCCGTCACCCGAACAGCAGGATCACGCCGCGCCGCGAGAACGGAGCCGCGAGGCAGTCGCCTGCGTCTCCTCGGTGATGTCGAACCACTCGCCCGGAATGGGCTCTCCGGCTTCCTGGGCGGCGCGGGCCTCTTCGACCCTGACCATCGCTTCGGAAAGGCGCTCCGCGATGCCCTGCCACTTGGCGAAGGTGTCCATCACGAGATGGGCCGGGGCCTTGTTGATCTCGCCGATGAAGCGCTTGGCAAGGGTGGGGTTGCCGAGCGCGTCAGCGATCAGCTCGATGGTCCACGGCTGGCGGGCGGTCATTAGTGTCTCCCGGTGGCAACGGGTTTTGGCATGGGCCGGCGGGGCTGGCCAGCGCCGCGTGGCGAACGGCGCTCAGCCACCGTAGCGCTTCCGGTTGCTGCCCGGCGGCAAGGCCAGTGAATCTCACCGAAAGGCGCGTGGAGGCTACCGATACTAGAACTCGTACTGCAGCTCGTACCGGTAGCCAGCCTTGGCCATGACGCTCACCTCGATCACGCGATCATCCGTGCTGTATGTCGCGCGCAGTGTCCTCAAGATCGGCTCACGGGTCGGCATCCCGAGGGCCTTGAACTGCTCAAGGGTCGGCATCCGCGCGGCGACCTTGTCCACGCATCGAACCGTCGGGTACCCCAGATCGGCCAGCAGGCGGGGAGAGCCCCCGCGAATTCGGTTGGGCTCCTCAAGGGCAGTGCCCTCCGCAAGCTCAAGCGGATAGTAGTTCTTCACCAGCTCAGCTGGCTCTCCGTCGATCTTGAGGACCTGGACTCGGACCAGGGCGATCCCCTTCCTGGGGAGGCCGAGCAGCTCGCACACATCGGCTGGTGCTTCCACTCGGGACACGTCGAGAAGCTCACTCTGCGCTTGGACGCCCTGCTTCTCGACTTCGGCCAACCAGCGGTACTTCTCGCCTTCAGCCGCGGGAGCCTTGTAGGCCGCGGGGATCATCGTTCGCTGGCGGTGCGGGCGAGCGTAGACACCGCTGCCCCTTCGGCTCTCGGCCAGGCCTTCCTTTGCCAGCAGCTCGTTCGCGTGCTTGATGGTCTGCGGGGCCGCCCCGAACATCGCTTTCATGTCGCTGGTTGAGGGCAGCCGGCCCCCAGGAGGGAAGTCTCCGTTGAGGATGCCCTCCCGTACGTAGCTGGCCATCAGCTCGTGCTGAGACCAGGGCTCGTAGGTGAGCTTCGGCTTCGCGGGCTTCAGCTCAGCGGTTTCCTCGGCGGCGGTGGGGTCATCTTGGTCTGTCATGGTTCAGCCGATCTCGACGGTGTAGTGGAGGGTCCGCCCGCGGGCGAGCATGGTCATCTCGGTGGCCTCGAATGGAGTGCCGACCTGGTCGACAGCGACCCTGAAGACATCGAGAACCCAGTCATCGGCCGATGCATCCAGGAGTCTCAGCTCTTCGCTGGACGCGGGCCGGGCCTCGACCTCTTCAGTTGCAGAGGCCGCGACGAAGCCCAGATCAGCCAGCAGCGATACAGCGCCACCTTTGATCCGGCGAGGCTCCGCAAGCGCCGTTCCCCCCGCTATCTCGACGGGGAAGTACGAGGCCACCAGTTCGACGGCTTGGCCGTCGAGTAGCACAAGCCGCTTGCGCGAAACCACTGTCTTGCCGCTCGCGAGTCCGAGTGCCGCAGCGACACGGGTCGGGGCCGGAACGATGCCGGCAGAGATCAGTTGCTGACTGCCGACCCTGCCGGCGGCTTTGGCCTGCCGCGTCCAGGGATCGGGCGACCCATCCGCCGGGGGTCGAAGGTACGCCTCCGAAGCGTCGAGCCCGTCGCTCGCCATGGCCGCGCACCTCCCCTCGCCTGCAGTTTCCAACACCTTGCTGCATATCAAGTTAAGCCACCAGGTTGCGTGGGCGGTAGCCGGGAATCGAATGAGAACCTTGCAACCTTTCAAGAACAGCTATACAGTTGAGGTCATCAGCCAACGAGAACCCCTCGGAAGGAGGGCTTCAGCATGCTGCCTGAAAGCCCGCCCCTCCTCACCGTCAAGGAGGTGGCGCAGCTACTCCGAGTCAGCGTCCCCACCGTCTATCGGTGGGTGCAGGACGGCGAGCTCGAATCCATTCGCCACGGCAAGCAGTGGTCGCGCGGTCAGCCCGGTCGCGGAGGCGCAATCCGAATCCCCGCTGCTGTTGTCGCCGCCAAGCTCCAGGCCGTCACCGACTTGATTGACGCCGCCTGATGCCCGGCCCGTACAACCCCGCCTGGGCCGGCCTCGATCCCGCCCAGCCCGCCCCGCACCCCTCCCGTCCCAACCCCTGGTTCGGGGCCCCGCACATCGGTCAGCGCACCATCCACTCCACGAAGGAGACCCCCATGCACGCCAACAGTGACGAGCCGAAGGGCGACCACTCCGCGAACGGCGGCTACGGCCACCAGCCGCTCCCGCCCCTGCCGCAGCCCAAGTGAGCGCCTGGGACAACCGGCCGGCGATCCCGAAGATCCCCGGCCCGCGGAAGCCCATCGACCCGATCCCGCCGCCCAAGAAGGAGCAACCGTGAAGCCCCACGAGACCGCCGACGCCTATCGGGCCGCCCGCCGCGCCGGTGACGACGCGACCTGTCAGAAGATCCTGAAGCAGGTCACGGACCGGTTCAACACCCGGACCACCGACGGCAGCGAGCTGGCCGCCCTGTACCGGGCGAACCGCGACACCCCGCTGGCCGAGCGCTGATGGCCGCGCCCGACACCACCGTCTACATCGTCCAGGTCTTCAACCCCGACGGCACCCCGTACCTCGACACCCTCGGCAAGTCCCTCGCCAAGCAGGGCGTCTCCCCGGCTGCGACCGGCTACAGCGCCTACAGCGTGGAGCAGCGAGACCAGATGATCGCCAACGCCCAGGCCGGCGGCTACACCGCCACCTGGGAGACCGCACCCGACTGGAGGACCCTCTGATGGCCACCACCTACCAGGAGCACCGCGGCAACGTCGCGGCCCTGCAGATCGCGCTCGGCCGGCTCCGCCCGGACGCGACGCCCGCGGAGCGTGACGCCGCGATCGACGAGGCCGAGCACCAGGTCGACGCGCTCGCCACGGTCCTGCTGCACCGGCTCGGCGCCCCGACCGACCGCTACCCGGCCGCCGCCTGATGCGCCGCGCCCTGTACGCCCTCTGGGACAGCCCGCACAAGGCGCTCGCGCTCGCCGCCGGTATGGGAACCGTGGCGGTCTTCGACGCGCCGATCACCGGCAGCCACCGCACCTGGGCCATCACGCTGCTCGCCGGGCTTGCCGCCCTCGACCTTGCCGGTCTGTGGGTGCGCCGTCACGACCGCAAGTACTGGATTCTCACCGTCACCACCCCCGACGGCAGCCCGTACCTGCCGCCGTGGGGCCGGGACGAAGGGGTGACCATCTACGACCTCGGCGATCTGGAGCAGCGGGCGCAGCTCGTCCGTGACGCCGGTCTCGTCCCGCACATCGAGGAGGTCTGACATGGGGATCTTCGCCCGCCGGGACCGGATGCGCCCCGAGCCGTTCGAGATCGACGACGCCCAACGGATCGAGTCCAACCGGCAGCAGCTCATCCGCGAAGACCCGGACGCCGCACAGATCCTCACCACCAACGCGGTGGACGCCCACCGCAGCTGGAAGGTCAACGAGAAGTTCACCGCGGAGGTCGTGACCTACAGCGGGATCAAGCACCGCAAGGGCGAGGGCCACCGCTACCAGCAGCTGTTCGCCTGAACCCGCCCCGGGGCGGCCGCCCAGCCGCCAAGCACGAGTCGGCCGCCCCGGGGTGCTCCACCGCCCACCACAGCAGACAGGGAGACACCAGTATGCGCCTCGCCCAGTTCCTCCGTCAGGCCGGCACCGCCGCCACCACTCTGCACCGCACCCCGACCCAGCGCGCGATGGACGCCGCCCGCGCCGAGCACGACGCCTGGACCCGCAAGGCGCAGCTGGGCGTCGCGTACTACACGCTGCTGCCGAACGCCCTCCTCGCCTCCTCGGGCAAGGCCTCGCACAGCTCGTACGTGTTCGACAAGCGCGTCAACTGGGGCCCGCACACCGGCCAGCTGATCTCCAGCACGGGTAGCCCCTCCTGGGCGCTGTGGCTGCAGAACGGCCCGCTCACCCTGCTGCCCCAGTGGACCCACCGGGAGGAGCACCAGCGCCTGGAGGACCTGGACGCGAGCCACCAGGAGGAGCTCCAGCGCCGCCTGGAGGCCGAGTTCCCTGCGTACGTCGAACTCGTCCTCGCCGCGGCCTAGCCATGGACACCAAGCCCTGCGGCGTCTGCCGCAACCCCAACGCCCGCCTGTACGCGGCCGGCTGGCTGTGCGACCCGCACAACCCCGCCAACACCGGCATCGCCCGCATCCCCACCACCCACCCCCACTACCGGCCGCCGGCCGAGCCCGCCAACGAGGAGGACTGACCCGTGACCACGTTCAAGGACCTGATGGACCGCTACGGCGAGGACGTCGCCTACCTCGCCGCCGACCTCATCGGCACCCCGCAGCCCTCCACCGGCCTCACCCCCGAGCGGTTCGCCGAGCAGGTCCAGGACGCGGTCGACGTGCTGAGGCACCACCCGAGGCTCGTCCTCCACTACGAGGCCGACCAGCTCCAGGAAACCGCCTCCCTCCTGCGTACCGCCATCGAGATCGATGACGACCACCGGTCCGCGGTGCTCGACATCGCCGCGAAGTACCTGACCGCCATCACCAAGGTCGCCGCCGATATCCGGCTCGCCAGCTGACCCACGAAGGAGTAGCCATGCCCCAGCTCGCCACCCTCACCGACGGCGCCACCCTCACCCCGGCCGACTACGACGCCCTCACCTGCTGCGGCCACCCTGCCCGGGTCGCCCACGCCACCGAGGCCCTGCCCGTGGCCGGGGCCGTCTGCGAGACCTGCCTGTGCTGCGTCACCTCCCCCGACTACGGGGCGGCCAACGTCCAGCGCTGCCGGCGCCACCGTTCCTGACCGCACCACCGACCACCCGCTCGCCGGCCAGGAGAGGAGACCGAGATGCCCACCGCCACCACCACACTCGACCTGGACCCGGACCTCCTCGGCCCGCTCCTGGTCGCCGAGGTCGAGAACTACCTGCGCACCGTTGCCCCGCAGCCCGCGTGGCGCGCCCACCTCCGTACCGCGATCGCCGACGCCCACCACACCTCCGGCCGCGCCAACACACCGGCGGCCGGCCCGTGGTGGGCCGGGCACCCCCAACCCGCCCGCGGCCTCGCGGACCGGCTCCTCCGCCGCCCGGCCCCCGCAGTCCCCGTGACCGCGGCGCAGCACCTCCAGCTGATGGACCGCTACATCACCGTCCACGGCTGGACCCAGGGCCAGCTCTGGGACGAGGACGGCCGGGTGTGCGTCCTCGGCGCCCACCTCCGAGTCCTCGCCGCCGGCTACGGAACGGCGGCCGTCGCCTGGCAGGCCCGCCTCTACATCGGCAACGCGCTCGGCAGGCAGGGTGCACCGGTCCCTGTCGACACCTGGAACGACCAGCCCGCCACCTGCCAGGCCGACGTCCACCACCTGCTGCGCGCAGCTGCCGCAGCCTGAACCACGGAGCGAGGCCCCCATGACGGATGCTCGCGACACCCCGGACGGCGACCGGATCGTCGACCTCTACACCTGCGCCCGCCTCGACGGCGACCTGGCCATGACCACCGCAATCCTCGAAGCCGTCATCGACCACGACAAAGCCAACCCCGACGAGCCGCCACTCATGGACCGCATCCACGAGGCCGCCGACCGCACCCCACCCCGCGCCTTCAAGGCCTGACCTCCTAGCCAAACCCACCGTGACCGAGACCAACCTTCAGCTGCTCATCCGCTGCGACCACGACGACTGCACCACCCAGATCACCACCCCCGACGCCGACACCTTCGCCGAACTCCGCGACCACTGCCCACAGCACCACAGCCACTGACAAACCGCCCCGCCCACCCGGCGGGGCACCAACCGGAGGCCACCCATGAACACCTACACCCGCGGCAGCCGCGTCACCATCACCGACCCCCGCGACCGCCACCACGGCAAGACCGGCACCATCACCCTGATCCGCCGCGACGGCGACTACGAGGTCACCGGCCTCCACGGCCGACTCGTCCACACCCTCGTCGGCCCCGTGATCTACCGCGCCGACCAGCTCACCCCCGCCGGCAGGTGACCCCATGGCCCGCCACGCCACCCCCGCCGAGCAGCAGGCCCTCAGCGTCAGCAGCCTCGCGCTTGCCGCGCTCACCGCCCAACTCGTACCCGGCATCCTCACCGCCGTCCTCGCCGCGGTCCTCGCCCACTACCTGATCCTCTACACCGCCGCCCTCACCCTCCGCCTCGACCCCGCGCAGCTCCTCGCCGGCCACCACGACACCCTCCGCGCCATCACCGCCGGCACCCTCCTCACCATCGCCGCCGCCCTCCACGCGATCACCACCCTCACCACCCACGCACTCACCACCACCGCCCGCCACATCACCCCCCAGCCGCCCGCACCACGCCAGCCCTGAAAGGAGCCCCGGCCATGACCCCCAGCAACACCGAGCTCGCCAACACCACCCCGCCGGGCGACACCCCCACCAGCGAGCTCACCACCCCCCAGAAGCTCACCATCACCGCCATCGTGGCCGGCGCCACCGCCATCGCCGGCATCGGCTTCGCCGGCTCCTACAAGGCCGTCGTCCAGCTCGCCATCAAGAAGAACTTCGGCAGCTTCGCCCACGTCTTCCCCCTCGGCGTCGACATCGGCATCAGCACCCTCCTCGCCCTCGACCTCCTCCTCACCTACTTCCGCATGCCGTTCCCCCTCCTGCGCTACGCCGCCTGGGGACTCACCGGCGCCACGATCGCGTTCAACGTCGCCGCCGCCTGGGGCGACGAGATCTCCGTCGGCATGCACGCCACCATGCCCATCCTGTTCGTCCTCATCGTCGAGGCCGGCCGTCATGCCGTCGGCCGGATGGCAAAGATCAGCAGCGGCGCGTTCTACGAGAACCCCCCGCTGGTCCGCTGGATCATCAGCCCCTGGCCGACCTACCGCGTGTGGCGCCGCATGCGCATGTGGAACATCCGCTCGTACACCGACGTGATCGTGATGGAGCAGGAGTCGAAGGTCTTCCAGACCACGCTGAAGGTGCGCCACGGCCGCGGCTGGAGGAAGAGCGCCACCAAGGAGGAGCGGCTCGCGATCAAGCTCGCCCGGCTTGGGAAGCCGATCAACGTTGCGCTTCACGAGGCCCAGGAAGCGGCCGCCATCGAGGCGCCACGAGACGCTGCCAGCAGCCGCCCCGGAGGCGCCACCGAAGCGCCACGGGCCGCCCTCGCGGGGCGCCCCCAAAGCGCCACGGCGTCCGCCATCATGGCGCCCCGGCCAGCCGCCCAGGGCGCCATCGAGAGCGCCACGAAGGCGCCACAGGAGCTAACCCAGGCCCGCCACGAGAGCGCCCCGCAGGGCGCCACGGTCGACCTCACGAAGCGCCCCAAGGCCGCCACCGAAGCGCCCGCCATGGCGCCACCAGAGCGCCCCGCCGCCGCCGTTCAGGGCGCCACGGAGACGCCCCCGAAGCGCCCCGTCACCCGCCACCGAAGCGCCACCAAGGCGCCCCGCCAGACCACCTCAGGGCGCCCCGGAGCGTCGCGCCGAGACGCTGCACGGGACGCCATCATGGCGCTCTACGACACCCTCGGGAAGCGCCCCCTGGAGTCCGAGATGATCGCCGAGCTGAAGGCCGCGAAGCTCCCCCACTCCCGCCAGTTCGCCAACGCCCGCCGGCTGGAGATCGAGAAGGATCACCCCGAGCTTGCCGCGCTCGGCTCGGACAACGTCCGCCCGCTCACAGGGACGGACGGCTGACCTGACGGCCCGACGGTGACGCCCAGCCAGGGACCCGGCTGGGCGGACGCCGCGAGCACTCAGACCACCCTACCCCCGCATCGAGAGGAGCCCCTCGTGGCCCAGTACCTGCCCCCCGCCGAAGGGGCCCGCATCCTTGAGTTCCTGCCCCGCCCGAAGCGCGAGGACGGGACAACGGTCGCGCCGACGATGGCGACGACGACGGCCGTGACGCCGACACCCCCCGAATCGGACCCCGATCCGGGTCCGTCGTCGTCGACGCCAACCACCGCCGAACCGGCGTTTCCGCTGGTCAAGGCCAAGCCTGCCCTGTCGAAGCGCTTCCTCGCCGCGTGCGTAGACCTCGCGACCCGGGCCGGTGCCCTCGTCGTCCGGCGGCGCGTTGAGCTCGCCCCCGCCATGTCCGTCGGCGTCGTGACCGGCCTTGGCTGGTGGCAGAGCCTCGCCGGGCTCGGTGTGTGGGGGACTGTCGCCTATGCGGGCCTGGCGGTCGCCGGGGCGGCCATCACCGGGGTCGGGGTGGAGAAGAGGAACGAGATGCTGGCGCGCGGCGGCGCGGGGCTGACGCTGGTCTTCGCGGACATCGCCACTGCAGTCGGCGCCGGCCCCGGCGGCGTCTCCCTCACCGCCACCGCGGTCACCACCGGCGCGGCGTACGCGGTGTACGTGCCGTGGCTCGTCGGGTACCGCAAGGACCAGAAGGCCCTGTCCGGGAAGGCGGGCGCTACGGCGAACGCGAACGCCTCCGTCAACCTGCAGGTGGACCAAGGTCGTGCCGAGCTGAACGCCACCGCCACCAGCAGCAGCGACCAGAGCGTCGAGCGCGTCCCCGGCGGCCCGTTCTGGGACAAGGTCATCCCCTACGCCGACGACGACTCCGACGACATCCAGGACCCCATCCGCATCGGCTGGGACGAGTACGGGCAGCCCGTCCTGCTGACCATGCTCTACCGGCACACCCTCGTCGCCGGCGCCAGCGACTGGGGCAAGTCCGGGATCATCAACCTCATCATCAAGAAGCTCCTCAAGAAGCGGCACGTCGAACTGTTCGGCATCGACATGAAGCCCGGCGCGGTCGAGCTCGGCCCGTGGGAGCCGAAGATGCGCAAGCTGGCCCGCACTGCCGAAGAGGCGCGCGACCTGCTCCTCTTCATCCGGGCCGAGTGCGACCGTCGCGGTGCCCACCTGGAGGAGCTGTCGAAGCGAGAGATGGCCGCCGGCCGCGAAGTGATCCGCAAGTTCATCCCCGGCGTACACGGACCTGCCTGGTTCATCGTCTCCGACGAACTGGCCGAGCTGGTTCGACAGGACAAGGAACTCCGCAAGGCCGAGGCCGAACAGCGCAAGCTGGACCCGGATCTCGGGCCGATGGAGCGGGAGATCACCGACATCTACGAATCGTGCCTGGCCCTCGCCCGGAGTAACGCGATCCAGTTCGTATCCGCCACCCAGCAACCGTCATCGTCCGTCTTCGGCGGGAAGACCGACGCCCGCGGAAACTACGTCAACCGGATCTCCACGCGGGTCGCTGAACCCGACCACGCACAGTTCGTGTTCGGCAAGCGCTACCAGGCACTCGGCCTGGACCCGGCGAAGCTTCGCCGTCCCGGGGAGGCCTTCCTCGCGTGCCCGGAGATGCCAGACGATGTTCTGCCGGCCCGGATTCGGGTCGAGTACGTGACTGACCTGGACATCGCCCAGGATGTGGCGCACCTCCACGCCATGGCTCCGGCGGCGACCCGGCCGGTCGGCAGCGGGGTGCAGCCCAGCCTGTTCAAGCCCGCCCCGGCGAAGCCCGCAGGCCCGCCGCCGCCCGTCTACCCGGACGGCACCAGCGTCCCCCGCAGCGAATGGCCGGACCTGTACAAGGTGTTCACCCAGCTGTGCGCCGAGCAGGGCTACGCGACGAAGAACGACCTTGTCGAGCGCGGGCCGTACTCCAGCCGGGATACGGTCCGGAACGCCCTCGACGCGTGGGCGCAGCACGGTGTTCTCGCCCGCAAGGCCAGCAAGACCGAGAGGTTCTACCTGCCCGACCCGGAACTGGACTGACACGCCCTCTGCTCCAAATGAGCTGACAAGCCACCTTTCGGAGTACTATCAGCGCAACAACTTCATGCACCTCCCGGTGCGCAGGACTACGGCTACTTCTCTGGGTTGAATCACGCCGCAGTCCGCATTGATCTCGGGAGGCACAGCATCCGGGGTGCCCGGTGCGCAGGCGACGGCTACTTCCTCTGCAAAAGGGGAGACGCGGGTTCGAATCCCGCCGCCAGCCGCAAGGCTGGTGTCGTCTAGCGGCCCAGGACACCTTGTCGCCGTCTCCGACCCAGAACTCGGGCACCCCACTGCTGAAGCCTCCCCTCCACAGCGAGGGGTTTCTTCATGTCCCGCTTCAACACCCGCACCACCCGGCCGGTCGGCACGTCGCCCGTGGCCACCACCGGTGCCACGACCCGCACTGCCGAAGGAGCCACCGGCCACCTCCGCGACGAGAAGTCCGAGCTGTTCCTCCTCGCGATCTCCAACAAGGTCGGCGCCGACACGTTCTACGAGGGCGCCGAGCAGCGCGACGACCGCTACGAGCAGCTCGTCCGGCGCCTGGCCGTCGAGGACCCGGACTGGACCGCCGCGCTCCTGCACTGGCTGCGGACCGACGGCAACATGCGCACCGCCTCCCTGGTCGGCGCCGCCGAGTACGTCCACGCCCGTCTCGCCGCGGCCGGCAGCCGCGAGCCCCGCCGGCACGAGACCCACGACCCGGCGGGCCGGTGGGAGGGCGATACCCTCGCGTACCGCACCTCCACCAACCGGTCCGTCATCGCCTCCGTCCTGCAGCGCCCGGACGAGCCCGGTGAACTCCTCGCCTACTGGACGTCCCGCTTCGGCCGCAACGTGCCGAAGCCCGTCAAGCGCGGCATCGAGGACGCCATCGGCCGGCTGTACACCGAGCGCACCATGCTCAAGTACGACACCGTCTCCAAGGGCTACCGGTTCGCCGACGTCATCGAGCTCACCCACCCGAGCCCGAAGGCATCGTGGCAGGGCGACCTGTTCAAGCACGCCATCGACCGGCGTCACAACCGCGACAACCCGATCCCGGACTCGCTGCCCGTCCTCCAGGCCGCTCGTACCCTTGCGAACCTGCCCGTGGAGCAGCGCCGCGCCTACGTTCTCGACCCGACTCTCGTCACCTCCCCCGGGGGCCTGGCCGGCGCCGGGTTCACGTGGGAGCGCCTCGCCGGGTGGCTGCAGGGTCCGATGGACGCCGCCGCCTGGGAAGCGATCATCCCGTCGATGGGCTACGCGGCGCTGCTGCGGAACCTTCGGAACTTCGACGAGGCTGGCGTCAGTGACAAGGTCGCGGAGCAGGTCGCGGCCCGGATCGCCGACCCCGCGCAGGTCGCGAAGTCCCGCCAGTTCCCGTTCCGGTTCTGGGCGGCGCACAAGCACGTCCAGTCGTTGCGGTGGGGCCACGCCCTGGAGAAGGCCCTCTCCGCGTCCCTCTCCCAGGTGCCGGCCCTGTCTGGACGAACGCTGATCCTCGTCGACCGGTCGCCCTCGATGTTCCCCGGCTGGAGCTACTCCACCTCGAACGCGTCCGACATCACCCTGGCCGAGCAGGCTGCTCTCTTCGGTTCCGCGCTCGCGATACGTGCAGCGGATGCGACGCTGGTCGAGTTCGGCGGCGAGAGCCGCGAGGTTGCGGTGCCGCGTGGCAGTAGCGTGCTGCGGCTCATGGAGGCGTTCACCCAGATCGGCGGCACCGACATCCCGTCGGCAGTGGCTAAGCACTTCCGCGGCCATGACCGGGTCGTCATCGTGACGGACGAGCAGACCCGTGCCGGCTACCTGCCGTCCAACATGTACCTGTATGGAGGCGTTCGGGAGACCGCGATCGACGACCTGATCCCGGCGCACGTCCCCGTGTACATGTGGAACATGGCCGGCTACAAGGCGGGCGCGATGCGCTCGGGTTCGGGCAACCGGCACACGCTGGGGGGTCTGACGGACTCGGCGTTCGCACTGATCCCGCTGCTCGATGCGGGCCGCAACGCGGACTGGCCCTGGGCGAAGTAGTCGCAGTGCCCGCCCCGGTTCGCGCCGGGGCGGGCACTCCTACGGGAGGATGAGCCATGGCCCTCAACGAATACACGCCGCCACCCGGCAAGGTGGCCATCAGTACCGTCGTCGAGATCAACGGCAAGCGACTCGCTGCGCAGGCCTTCGCCGACGCCGAACCGTGGAGCCAGGACGAGCAGTACCAGGAGTCCATGAAGGCGGACCTGTTGCGGTCACTCGGTGAGGCCATCGTCAAGGAACTCCGCCCGGAGATCACCGCCACCCTGTCGCCGCCCACCCTGCGCGAGGCGCTCAACGAGGCGCTCCGGCCGTTCGACTACCCGTACGGAGCGCTGGGCCTGTGAGCGACAGCCTGGTGGCGTTCTTGAACGCCCGACTGGACGAAGACGAGCAGATCGCATGCGACCCCATGGCGACGACATGGACGAAGTCCGACGCGCCCAGCATCTTCGTGATGGGCGACAACGAACTGGTAGCCGAGACAACTGACTTCTGCGCTGCCCGGCATATCGCCCGCCACGACCCGGCGCGGGTGCGCGCCGAGGTTGCGGCGAAGCGGCAGATCCTCGTGGAATACGAGACGGCCGCCACCTTCTACGGCAAGAACAGGCACGCACCCGCTGGTGAGCTCCATGGGCTGCACGTGGCTCTCCGCTACCTGGCTTCGGTCTACGTGTCGCACCCCGATTACCGGCCCGAGTGGGCGCCCGACGCCTGACCGACCGTGCCGGTCTCCGAAGCCCCGCCCCTGACCGGGCAGGGCTTCGTCGTTTCCAGGACCGGCCCACGCCCATGCTCCGATAGACCCGCACCACCCCGGGACCCTCCACCCGACCAGCACCCCCGCGCGTCCCCCGGAGGATCCCCGTGGCCAACATCGTCTTCAACGTAGCCCTCGGCCGAGTCGCCTACTACGCCAGCCTCCCCGCTGCCAACGACGGCCTGGTCGCCGTCCCCATCGAAACGTCCGGCATCGTCTCGGACGCCACCATGCGCGACTACGACGACCTCGCAGCCCTTCTCGCCGGCGCGTCCAACGAGCAGACCACCATGACCCGTAAGGCTCTCGCCTCGGTCACCGTCACCGTCGACGACACCAACGACCGTGTCGCCGTCGACTGCGCGGACATCACCTGGACTGCCGCGACCGGCAACGCTGTGTCCGCGCTGGTGATCTGCTACGACCCCGACACCACCGGCGGCAGCGACTCGGACCTCATCCCGCTCGTCAAGCTGGACTTCGCCGTCACTCCGGACGGCAGCGACATCACCGCAACGATCAGCGACTTCTACCGCGCCACCTCGGCAGCCTGACCGCCACCACTGAGGGAGGGGGTGGCTGATGGCGACCCGGTTCTGGCTGACCAACTCGGCCGCGCCCTACACGCCCACGACCCGGCGCGGGGCGTGGGACGTCGCGTCGGGGGAGGACGTGCAGCTCCTCGGCCGCAAGCCGGCCGGGTCTGCCGGCACGTCCAGCATCAACGCGGGCTCCACCGCGGCGGACCGGGACGTGCTGCTGCATCGCTCCATCTCCGCAGGAGCCGTGAAGGCCGGCACGATCTCAGGCACAGTGTCGTGGACGATCGGCGCCCGCGAGTCCAACGTCGACCTCAACGGCGTCTGGCACCTGCACATGTACGTGACGTCCGGCGACAGCGACACCCCACGCGGCACCCTCCTGGCGGACTACATCGGCAGCAGCGAGTTCACGACCACCGCGACCGGCACCCAGGTCCTCGCCCAGGCCGTCAACTCCGTTGCCGTGCAGGTGGGGGACCGGATCGTCGTGGAGATCGGCTACCGCGCCACCAGCCTGTCCACGACGTACAACGCCACGATCAACTACGGGTCGAGCGGCACCACCGACCTCGGCTCCGGCGACACCGCGGTCACGACGAACCCGGGCTGGATCGAGTTCTCCGGCGCGGACGGCCTGTACACGGCGGCGTTCGGCACGCTCGTCGACGCGTTCACCAGCAGCGTCGACTCGAAGTGGACCAAGAGCACCAACATCAGTGCGACCGGCGGCCGGGCCCGCATCCCCTGCACCACCACCCTGGAGTCCATGTACACCGCCACGGCGTACGAAATCCAGGGCACCGCCGTCAAGTTCCAGGTCCCCACCCTGCCCGCCACCGGCGGAGGCTCCGGCGCGTTCTTCGCCGCCTACCTGTCCGCCGGCCCGACCGTGCAGACCACCAACTTGGAGTTCCTGTACACCCCGGCGACCAGCAACCTGCAGCTGCGCAACAACGTCGGCGGCTCCGACGGCTCCCCGACCAACCTCACCTACAACGCCACGGACCACGCCTGGTGGCGGTTCGCCGAAACGGGCGGCTCCATCACCATGGACACCAGCCCCGACGGCAGCACCTGGACCACCCGCCGCACCATCTCCACCCCCACCCAGTGGATGCGCCAGGGCAGCCTGATCCTCTACCTGGAGGCGCAGCGCACCAGCGGCACCGCGGATAACGCTGAGATCGACAACGTCAACAACACGACCGGTCAGAGCATTGCCCTCGGCACCGCCACCGAGACTGCGACCGCGCAGCCTGTCGGCCGGGTCAAGCGCCTGACTGCCGGCACCGCGCTGGAGTCCGAGACTGCCCAGACCGCTGGCCGGGCCAAGACCCTGACGCCTTCCCCCGCTGCCGAGACCGCCAGTGCCCAGGCCGTCGGCAAGGCCAAGACCCGCATGACCAGCCCCGCCATGGAGATCGAGCAGGTCCAGTCCGTCACCGCGGTCCGAGCCATCCCGCTCGCCTCCGCGCAAGAGACGATCGCCGTCCAGGCCCCGGGGCGTGCGAAGGCCCGGCTCCTCTCCCCCGCCGTCGACACCGGCACCGCCCTCGCCCCCGCCGCTGCCAAGACCATCGCCCTCGGTACCGCCGCCGCTGTCGACACGGCCCTCGCCCCCGGCCGCACCCACGCCCGGGCCATCAACCCAGCCGTCGAGACCGCTACCGCCTTCACCCCAGGCCGACTGAAGACCATCCACCTCGCCCCCGCCACCAGCATCGAGACCGCGATCCCCGCCACCCAGCCCTCCCAGCAGACCACCCACGGCCTGCGGCTCACCGGCACACCCACCACCCCCTGGACCGTCCACGGCACCACCACCCCGTGGGCCTGCACCGGAAGGACAACCCCCGTGGACGCGCTGAGCACGGAGTACTACGAGGTCGGCGTCACCTGGGACCGCGGCACCCCCACCAGCTACGGCGTCGACATGGCCATCGTGTCCGTGGGCCACGAGCCCGACACCGGCGACTGGCACACCGCCGCGTGGGACACCGACAGCGGCGGCACCGGCACCGTCGCGAAGCTCCTCGTCGGCCCCGCGGGCGGCTCGGTCACGCCCGTGCCCGGACGGTACCGGGCCTGGGTCCGTGTGGAGGCCACCCCGGAGCTGCCAGTCCTCGCAACCGCCCCCTTCGACATCACCTGAGGAGGCGGCGGTGACCAGGAAGCAGGGCAAGGTCCGCTCGCAGGCTCAGTGGCGATGGATGTTCGCCACCAAGCAGCCCTTCGCGCGCCGGTGGGCGGGAGCCCGCAAGCGTGCAGCAGGGACCACCACCGGCTACCGCACGCTGCCGGCGCGGCGCAGCACCCGCAAGCGCTGACCGTTCGCAGGCCCAGCCCCTCCTCAGGCGATCATCCCCGAGACCCAAGGAGGAGCCGTGACGTCACCGAACCGGTACGAGAAGGTGGAGATCTCCCAGCGCCGCGCCCGCATGATCCGAGCCAGGATCGACGGCCTGAGCTTCGAACAGATCGCCGCCGACCCCAGCTACGGCTACAGCAGCGCCGAACACGCCCGCAAGGACTTCACGCGGGCCCGGCGCGCCGCCAAGGAAGCAGAGCAGGAGATGTGCGACCTGTGGCTGGAGCAGCACGTCGACCGCCTGGAGTACTACCTCTCCCGGCTAGCGGACAGGGTCGAGCGCGGTGAGCCGCGGGCGATCGAGGTCGCCGTGATGGTGTGCAAGGAAATCGCGAAGGTGCAGGGCCTGTACGCGCCGATCCGCGCGGAGGTGACTGTGACGCAGGCGCCGACGGATGTCGACCTGGAGCTCCACGAGATGATCGCCGAGGCCAAGGCGCGCGTCGCCGCCGAGGAGGCGCAGCTGCGAGGTCAGGGCTGATGGCTGCGACCTGCTACGCGTTCGACTCGCTGGTGCCGTCCTGGCTCGCCGAGGACCCTGGCTACGTCGCTGCCTTGGGTGAGCATCTCGTCGCCCGCGTCGAGCTCCAGGGCTGGCAGGTCGTCGGAGGGCCGGCCGTCACGCTCGCCGACTGTGAGGCCCGCATCCCGATCGGCACCGTACTCCTGCGCGCCGAGGTGATGGTCGAGGAGTACGACATCGACATGGCGGACGACATGTTCGGCGCCGCCGGGGAGTAACTCGTGACGGACCTCGCCGCCGGCGTCGTCGACTCCTACCTCGCCGGGCAGTCCGGCGAGGACTTCGACCTGCACCGGTACCTGGCCCGAGCCGTCCCGGACGCCCGCCTGCTCGACGACCCGGACGGGCGTAGGACGTTCACCCGGCTCGATCCGATGCTGTTCGGAATCGTGTACCTGCGTCACCACCTGCGGGACTCCGAAGGGCGGGTGACGTTCGGCGACGCGCACCTGGACTGGTGCCGTGCCGCACGCAGGTGGGTGCGCAAGCCGGTGATGCCGGCGGAGCAGCGGGACGCGTACGTGGCCCCGCGAGAGACCGGCAAGAGCACGTGGTGGTTCCTGATCCTGCCGATGTGGGCCGCGGCGCACGGCTGGGTGAAGTTCACGGCGGCATTCAGCGCCAGCGCAGCGCAGGCCGAGGCGCACCTGTCGACGTTCAAGCAGGAGATCGACCACAACGAGATCCTGCGCACCGACTACCCGGAGCTGTGCAACCCCGCGAAACGCCCGAACGGCGGCAACGTCGCCGACACCCAGCGCATGTACATCGCCGAGTCGGGGTTCGCTTTCGCCGCCCGCGGCATGGACTCCAGCTCCCTCGGCCTCAAAGTCCGCAACCACCGACCCGACCTCCTACTGCTGGACGACGTCGAACCGGACGAGTCCTCGTACTCCCCCGACCAGGCCCGCAAGCGGCTCGTCACCCTGCGAGACGCCGTCCTGCCACTCAACGTCTACGCGCGCGTCGTCCTCGTCGGCACCGTGACGATGCCGGGCAGCATCGTCCACCAGCTCGTCAAGCACGGCCAGGGCATCGAGACCGCCGAGTGGATCGCCGACGAGGGCTTCGTCACCCACCACAGCCGTCCGATCATCCGCAGGGACGACGGCACCGAGCGGTCCATGTGGCCCGCGAAGTGGCCGCTCACCTACCTGAAGAAGATCGAGCACACCCGGTCGTTCGCCAAGAACTACGCCAACGACCCGATGGGCGCCGACGGCGACTACTGGTGCAGCGACGACTTCCGCTACCCCGGTACCGACGGGCCCGACCCGATCACGCACATGGTCCTCTCCATCGACCCGGCGGTCACGGCGAAGGCCACCAGCGACTACACCGGCCTCGCGGTCGTGTCCTGGTCAGCGGAGACCCGCCGCTGCACCGTCCATGCGGCAGTCCAGGTTCGGATCCCGCCCGGCGCGAAGTTGCGGGAGCGGGTGCTGGCGCTGCTCGACGAGTACCCGGAGGTCGGGCTGATCCTCCTGGAGGTGAACCAGGGCCACGACACGTGGGGGGCGATCTTCCACCACATGCCGGTGAAGGTGAAGACCGTCAGTCAGAGCGAGCACAAGACCACGCGCGCGGCCCGGGCCCTCAACCACTACCAGCGCGGCCGTGTCCTCCACGCCCGTGCACTGCGGGACCTGGAGGAGCAGATGGTGGGCTTCCCGCGCGCCCCTCATGACGATCTTGTTGATGCTGCGGGATCGGCGCTGACGAGATTCCTCGACCAGGCGAAGCGGCCGGTGCCGTCCGCGACCAGCCACACCTACGCCCGGTAGCGCCGGCAAGCATGTTGCCGTTTCCAAGCTGCAAGCACCTTCCTCCTACGGTGATCGCGACCTGAGGAGGCGTGGTGACCGCTAGCGACGACCTGTGGATGGGCCTGGAGGCGCTGCGTGAGGCCCGGCCTGCGTACGTTGAGGCCGCCGCCTACTACGACGACGAAGTCCCCGAAGTGTTCGCCTCCACCCGTGTCCGCCGCGCGATCGCCCGCACTGGCACCGACCACGGCAAGCCGTACATCGCCATGGTCGTCGACGCCGTCGTCGACCGCATGAAGCTCGCCGCCGTCACCAGCCCCAACCCCGAGCAGGCCGAAGCACTGCAGAAGGTCTGGGACAGCAACCGGATGCGCCGCGAAGCCATCAAGATCCACCGCTGGCAGGCCGAATACGGCGACGCCTACCTGATCGTCCTCCCCCACGAAGACGACAAAGGCAACGTCATCGGCGTCGACCAGTACGCCAACGACCCGCTCACCGTCCGCATGATGTACAGCACCGAGAACCCCCGCGAGAAGGCCTACGCCGTCAAGCGGTGGTGCGAGGCAGTCGGCATCGACCACCAGGTCCACCGGGCCGAGCTCTACTACGACGACCGGGTCGAGCGGTGGACCACCAAGGTGGACTCGCCCGGCACCACGCAGGGCGACTGGGAGCCCTGGCTGCCGGACGCGATCGTCGATGAAGGCGGTGGGGTAGTCGAGCCGGACAGCGACGCGTGGATCATCTCTCACGACTACGGGGAGATCCCCGTCTTTCACTTCCGCAACGCCGAGCCGTACGGCGTGCCGGAGCACCGCCGCGGCTATGGCGCCCAGGACACGATCAACAAGCTCGACGCCACTCACATGGGCACGGTCGACTACCAGGGATTCCCCCAGCGGTACGCGCTCACCGAGGCTGCGAACACCGACACCGGCGACCTCGACCCCAGCGACTTCGACGACGACATGTTCCCGGCCGACCCGGCCGCTGGCCCGTCGGACAGCGGGGACGACTCGTCGCTCAAGTCGGGCCCGGGTGAGGTGTGGACGCTCCGCGGGTTCCGGCAGGTAGGCCAGTTCGACGCGGCGCAGCCGTCCGTGTTCTACGACCCGATCGAATTCAACATTCGCTCCATCGCGACGCTCACCGTGACCCCGCTGCACCTTTTCGACCCGTCCGGCGACCAGCCGTCCGGACAGTCGATCCGCGCACAGGACGCCCCGTTCGTCGACAAGATCCGAGACCGGCAGGAAGGCGCCACCGACATCTGGCAGGACTCCCAAGGATTCGCCCTGCACCTCCTCGACCACGAGGACCCCGTCGTCGACGTGCGCTGGCACGCCGCCGAGACCGTCGACGACAAGGACAGCTGGGAGACCGCCCGCATCAAGTCGGACCTCGGCGTGCCGCACCGCCAGCTCCTCCTGGAGGCCGGCTACAGCGACGACCAGGTGACAGTGTGGCTGGAGTCCCCCACCGACGACGCCGCCGAACTCACCCGCCGCCTCGCCGACCTGTCAAGCCTCGCCGACACCGTGCAGAAGCTGGGCGCGGCAGTGACGTTGGGCGCGATCGACGAGGCGCAGGTGCAGGCGCTGATCGGCCCGGTTGTCGACGCCATCACCGGAAGGCCGACCGTCGCGCCGGATCCGGGCCCGGCCGGTGACTAGGTTCTCCGACCTGGCTGACCTCAT
The DNA here is from genome assembly GCF_053610105.1 of Kitasatospora sp. NPDC054939. NCBI lineage: Bacteria > Bacillati > Actinomycetota > Actinomycetes > Kitasatosporales > Streptomycetaceae > Kitasatospora > Kitasatospora sp. NPDC054939. The sequence goes on from NZ_JBSGXP010000003.1 coordinate 78,900, forward strand.
CCAGGACGTCCACATCGACTCCGCCCGCCGCATGGAGCAGGAGGCGATCCGCACCGCCACCGGCCGCGCCGAGGACCTCCTCGCGGACGCGCTCGCCAGCGCGCTGACGGACTGGATCCGCGAGTTCGGGTCCGTCCACGCACCCGGGCAGGGCCCGGCGCTGGACCGGATCCTCTCCGTCGTCCAAGAGCGCATCCACGACGCCCTCCTCGACCTGGCCCCGCGCGCCCGACGTGCCGTCCTTGCCGCCCTCCCGGAAGCCGTCCGCCTCGGCGCCGACCAGGCACGCCAGACCCTCGAAGGGCTCGGCCAGCAGGCAGCTGGGCACATCGAGGCCTCCCGTGAACTCCTGGAGGAAGCAGAGCGGATCAGCCGGCCCGTCGCCCACTACCTGGAGCTCGCGGACCGGCTCCTCGGCCTGAAGCCGACGGCGTTCCCTCGTCTCCTCGCCGTCCTCAAGACGGCGCGCCGGGCCGTCTCCCATATCCAGTCCGCGATCGGCTGGCTCCTCAACCGGGGCGTCAACTCCGGCTCGACCAAGGTCGCGGAAGCCCTCGGCCTCGGGCTGCTGTGGGTCGCCGAGCCGGACGCATGCGTGAGGTGCGCCGCCTACTCGGGCACGGTTGCCGAGCATGGCCAGCCGTTCCCGGGCGGTCTGTCGTACGACCCCCAGCAGCGCCAGCCCGACGCCGCCCCCATCGACGGGCCGCCGCTTCACCCGCACTGCCGGTGCCGCGCGATCCCCTGGTCCGAGGAGTGGGGTGACCGGATGCCCGCGCTCCTGCAGCGCCAGGCCGACCGGTCCGTCGCCCGCGGATGGTCCCTGCCGTCCGAGTCCGGGCCGGCCCGTGTCCGTGCGGCCCGTGACCTCCTCAAGTCCGGCCGGCCCCTGCCCCCGCGGGTAGCAGCCCGTGCCCGCCGGGCTGTTGCCGAGGGCCGCTTCGCCCGCCGATGATCGCAAGCCCCTGCCGGGCCGCGGCTACGGTCACGGCCAGTACACGACACCCCCGTGATGGGAGACACCCTGTGGACGCTCCGGTGATCGGACCCTCCAGCACCCGCATCAGCCTGCCCCCGTGGACGCTCCTCGGCTACCGCGCCGACGGCCGCCCGATCTACAACCTCGCCGGCGGCGCCGAGGACGACGACGGCACGGACATCGAGGTCGACGACGACACCGAGGACGACGAGACGGACGCCGACGAGATCGAGGACGACGACGTCGACGAGACGGCGGAGGAGAAGCCGAAGCCCAAGCCGCCCGCCACCGAGTCCAAAGACCCGGAGCTGGAGCGGCTGCAGGCCGAGCACGCCCGCACCGTCGCCGCCCTGAAGAAGGCGAACGAGGAAGCGAAGCGCCACCGTCTCGCCCTCAAGGCCCGCGAGGTCAGGGACCGGGAGAACGAGGGCGACCACGAGCGCGCCATCCGCGAGGCCGCCGAGGCCGTTGAGGAACGCTGGAAGCCGCGCATCATCAACCAGGCCGCCCGCGCCGCGCTCGCGGAGGCCGGCGTTGCCGGATCCCCGGCCCGGCTCCTGAAGCTCCTCGACCTGGACGCCCTGTCCGTCGACGACGACGGCGACGTCATCGGCCTCGACTCCGAGATCGACCGGCTGAAGGAGGAGTACGCGGAACTGTTCTCCCGGCCCGAGCCTGCCAAGCCCCGCGCCCGCCCCACCGGTGCCCAGAAGCCGGTGTCGGTCGGCAAGCCGAAGAGCAGTTGGGACCAGCACGCGGCGCGTTTGCGAGGCAACTGACCCACACACCTAGCGTGATCACGTGCCCGTCCGGTGATCGGCCAGGCCCGAACGTACTGCCCGAGGCGCCCGTGATGGGGCCCGAGCCACTCAACCGCTCCGCCCCATCACCGCCCAGGAGGGCACCGTGGCACGCAACACCCTTGAGGCATGGATCCCCGAGGAGTGGGACTCCCAGGTCATCCAGCGCATCAACCAGGTCTCCGTGGTCGAGGCTCTCGCCTCCCGTACGGCCATGTCCACCGACACCCGGCACGTTCCCCGATCGGCGGGCATGGGCGTGGGTGTCGTCGACAAGGGTGGGACCTACGGCGAGGATGCCAGCCTCAACGACGAAGTCGTCCTCACCGTCAAGAAGTTCGGGCAGGCGGTTCGCATCGCCGAGGAGGACATCGACGACTCGGTCGCCAACGTGATCGCCACGAAGATGGTCGACTGGGGCACCTCGTACGCGAAGATCCTCGACAACTCGTGCCTTGCCGTCACCGCGGCCCCGGGCACTGGCGTGCCGTTCACCAGCCTGTACTACCTGCTGGCGACCACCGACAACAACCTCGGCTACACCGGCAACGACAACATCACTATCGCCGCGACCGCCGGCAACGCCCAGTACGACGAGTACTCCGCCGCGCTCGGTGATGTGGAGACCGGCGAGTACTTCGACCCGACCACCCTCGTCGCCATCGCGCACCCGTCGTTCCGCAAGTACCTGCGCGGCGTCAAGGACAGCCAGGGGAACCCGATCTTCGTGCAGGGTCTCGCCGGGACCCCGGACACGATCTTCGGGGTGGAAATCCGCTGGTCGCTGGGTGCCCGCACCTCGCCGACCGCGACCACATCGCCGACCGGACGCCCGATCCTCGCGTTCGTGCGCACCGACATGATGCTCCTCGGCGTCCGCTCCGGCCCCGAATCCGTCCTCATCGACGGCCGCGACGGCCTCAGCGCCCTCACGGACGAGTCCATCCTCAAGATGCGGTCGCGCCGCGGCTGGGCGTACGGCCACCCGGCCGGCGCCGCCATCCTCGTCGGCTGACCCAGCCCTGACCCCCGCGCCACCCACACCCCCTGAGGGTGGCGCGGGCCCGGCACAGCCAGGGAGGACCAGGTGCCGATCCAAGCGTGGACCGACGCCGCCGCCGTACTCGCCATCACCGGCGTCGAAGCGACGGACCAGCAGATCCTCACCGCCCAGTCGCAGGTCGAGATCCTGTGCGGACGGACCTACGACGACACGGCACGACTGCGGACCCGGGACCAGTACTGGCTCGGCCGAGCCGTCGCCTGGCAGGCAGTGTGGGCAGCGCAGCAGGCCGGCCTGGAGGCGCGCATGGACTTGACGTCCAGCACGCAGGACGGCGTCTCCGCGAACCTCACCAACGACGCGGTCGTGCTCGCACCCCTCGCGGCACGGGCCGTCAACCGGCTGTCGTGGAGGCGCAGCCGCACGCTCCACGTCCGCTCCGCGTTCGTCGACGGCACCAACAACTGGGGCATCAACCCGCTCGCGGACGGCTCCGACGACAGCATGACGTGGACGCCCATGGCAGGCGCCCCGTGATCGCCAACACCCGGGTAACCGTTCTGCGGGGGACTGCCAGTAGCAATTGTGAAGATATCTACGACCTACCTACCGAGGCCGGCGGAGACGACCAGACGAGCATCCCAGCCAGCCTGATCGAGAGCGCCCGGACCATCACCACCCCGAACAGCCTCACCCCCCGCGTCGTCCGGTACACCATCGCCCGGCTCCACCCCGCCACTGACGTGACCGAGGACGACCGGATCCGTGACGAATCCACCGGCCGCATCTACGAGGTCACCGCGGTCACCCGGCCCACAGCACTGGGGTTCACGCCCCACATGCGGCTGGACCTCAAGCTCGTCAACTGAGCGGCCACACAGCCTGGGGAGACCGGGCGGCCAACCTAGCCCACCATCCGGAGAGGACGGCGGACCATGACCCTGCGCGAAGACCCCAGCGCCGCCGTCCACCTGGACGCCGCCCTGCACCGCACTCTGATGCGGCTGGGCGAGGACATGGCCGCCGAGGCCCAGGGCCTGGCCCCCGTGAACACCGGCCGCCTCAAGCAGTCGATCCGGGCGGAGGTCGAGGGCCTCGTCATGCGGGTGTCCACGGACGTCTCGTACTGGCGGTACGTCGAGTACGGCACCGGACCGCACATCATCCGGCCGCGGACCAAGCGGGCCCTGTACTGGGAAGGCGCTGACCACCCCGTCGCGATGGTCAATCACCCGGGGACGCCGGCGCAGCCGTTCCTCCGCCCCGCGCTCCTCAAGCCGTGGGCACTGCGATGACCATCACCTTGCGCGCCACCACCGAGCTTGTCGCCGTCGCATGGCTTCGCGGCGTCGTCGGCGACATCGTCGCGACCACCCTGCCCCGCAACAACAGCACCTGGGCGGCGAGCGGGTTCGTGACCGTCGGCACCGTAGGCGGCACCGCCGGTATGTACGTGCCGTTGCGGTCGCCTGTCGTATCGGTGGACTGCTGGGCAGTGTCCCCGTCGTCCGGCCGGCCGCCGTGGAACAAGGCCGCGCTCCTCGCCGAGCAGGTGCAGGCCGGGTGCTGGGACCACGAGGGAACGCCCCGGCTCCTCACCCTGCCAGCAGGGTTCCCGCAGGCGCGAGTGCTGTCGGCGTACAGCACCTACGAGCCGCGGCGGGTGCCGGACGACGAGGCCAGCTATGCCCGGATCAACCTCGGCCTGTCCGTGAACTGGGTTGAGGTGGCGGCATGAGCGAGCGGTGGGCGTTGCAGGGGGAGCGAAGCCGGGAGCTGTGGACCTGGCAGGGACGGGTCCTCGTCCACAACAGCAAGCCGGAGCTGGAGTTCCTCATCACCGGCGCGAAGCCGGTCCGGTGTCCGCGCAGCATCCCCGACGAACAGACCATCCCGTTACGGCTCCACCCACAGTTCGAGCACCATCGCTTCCCGCTCCGGCGGGAGGACTACCGCCGATGACCCACACAACTCGGGGCCCCTCCACCCCGCCCGCCACCACACACCGCGACGCGGAACCGGAGGACTGACCCATGGCCGTCAACACCGCCAACCTGCTGCTCGGCCCCGCCACCCTCTACCGGGGGTCGTTCGGGGCCACGGAGCCTGCCGACAGCAGCGCCGCCATCAACGCCACCCCCGCAGCCTCCGCCTGGACGGACGCAGGCGGAACCACCGACGGCGTGAAGTTGATCGTGGACCAAACCTACACCGAGCTGGTGGTCGACCAGATCGTCGACCGGGCCGGATCCCGCCTCACCAAGCGCGACATGAGCGTCGAGACGAACATGGCCGAGGCGACGCTGGAGAACCTGTCGCTGCTGATGAACGGCGGCACCGCAGCCAGCGGTTCGGGCTACAAGACGTTCGAGCCGAGCTTCGCCTCCTCCGCCACGCAGCCGAACTACTCGGCGCTCCTGTTCGACGGATGGGGTGCCGGCTCCCTGCGGCGCCGCGTCATCGTCCGGAAGGTCCTCAACACGGACAGCATCGAGCTGGCCTACACCAAGGACACCCAGACAGTCCTCAAGGCGAAGTTCTCCGCGCACTACGTCTCCGACGTGATCGCGCCGCTGCACATCGCCGAGGCCACCTCGTAGTCACCAGTCTCCCGGCGGCGCGCCGTCCTCGCCGCCGGGCCCAACCATCCTGCCCGTAGCCCTCCCTGGAGAACCTCATGCCGACTCGTACCAGCCCGAAGAAGCCCAAGCCGACGCCCGTGGTCGAGCCCACGCCCTTCGAGCCGATCCGCATCAAGAGCAAGACGAAGGAGCCCGGGGACAACCAGGTCGTCCTCTTCTACATCGACGACCGCCCCTTCTCCGTCCCCTCCCGAGTCAGCCAGGGCATGACGCTGGAGTACCTCCGGCTCGCCCGCACCATGGGCGAGAGTGCCGCAGCGCAGCGCATCCTCGAACGGCTCCTCGGCCCCGAGGCGTACGCCGAAGTCGAGCAGTCCGACGACATCGACGACGAGGCGCTGGAGCAGATCCTCGCCGCCGTCACGAGCCTGCTCGTCGGCCCGCCGGATGCGGAGGGAAAAGGCCGCCCGTGACCTGGGCGCGGCCGGTCCGTGAGTCATGGGGACGGCACGCGTGGATGGCTGACTACTTGGACGACTTGGAGTCTGACTTCAGCCGCTTCCACCGGGTCGACCAGGCCGAGTTGGACGGGCCCAGGTGGGTGCGGCTCGGCCAGCGGATCGCCGCGTACGGCGGGGTGCTGGCCCGCCGGATCGAGCAGCAACGAGACGACAACAGCCCGACGCCAGCCCCCACGGCGGCCCGAACGACCACCAACGCGGAGGAGATGAGCCTGACCGAGCTGAGGATCGCCCACCCCGGGCTGATGAGCGTGACACGAGTAGGCGACTAGCAGACAAGGGAGGTGAGTGCAGGTGGCGTTCAGGGTCGCCGAAGGCTACGTCGAAGTCACCATGAACAAGGCTAGATACGAGGCCGACAAGCGCCGGCTGCTCGGCGAGAAGCTGAGCATCGACGCGCTGGTCGAGTTGGACGACGCGCACGCCCGCACCCAGCTCGCCACCCTCGCCCGCCCCCTCACCGTGCAGGTCCGGGCGCAGCTCGACGACGCGGCGATCCGCGCCCGCATCGAAGAACTGTCGCGCGAGATCCAGATCACCGTCGACGACAGCGCGGCACGGGCAAGCCTCGACGCCCTGGCCCGGGAGCGTGTCGCGCCGATCATGGCGGTCGTCGACACCGCGCAGGCCCACTCCGAGCTGCAGCAGCTCGCCGCGCCGCTGCACGTCGCCGTCGTCCCCACCCTGCACGTCCCGACCTCCCAGGAGGTCAGCGACTACATCTCCAACCTGCAGCCGCTCCTCGCCGCCGCGGCGGGAAGTGCCGCAGCCGGCACGAACATCAGCAGCTTCAGTGTCGGGCCGAGCGTCGCCCGGTTCATCACTCAGGTCTCCCAGCCGATCGAGATCCCGATCACCGCGCGGATCGGCCGGCTCGCACAGTTCCGCGTCAACCGGTGGCGCCGCCAGACCGGCGACGACATCCGTGTCTCGGTCTCCCCGGAGATCGACGAGATCGCAGCGTCCACGGTCGAGTCCAGGCTCACGGCCCTGCATACGGACATCCGGCCGAACGTCTCTCCCGAGTGGGAGTCGACGGCCGCGGCCCTGGTCCAGGCGCACATCCAGGCGCTTCAAGACCCTGTGCAGGTCCCCGTCGAGCCCAACTGGGACTCCACCAGCACCCCCGTGATTCAGGCCGAACTGGACAGGCTCCGGGAGACCATCGAAGTCACCGTCAAGCCCGAGTGGGACGACACCGCGGGGCAGATCGTCGCCGCACACCTCGACATCTTCCGCCTGCCGGTGGACGTGCCGATCCGCCCGGTCTGGGACCAGGGCGCCGCCACCAACGTGCAGTTGCGGCTGCGGCAGCTCGCCAGCCCCCTAACCGCCGCCATGCAGGCCGAGATCGCGCAGGCCCCGTACATGCTGGCCGGCACCCTGCTCGACCGGCTCGCGCGGCGTCGTACGGCGCAGGTGGATGTGCGGGTCGAGCAGTCGCAGGTCGCGCAGGTGGCCCGGCTGGGGGATGCGCTGACGCAGTCCGGATCAAGCGGGCGGGCTGCGGCCGGTGGCTTGTCGGTGGCGGCTGGTGGGATGCGGCTGCTGATGGTGTCCGCTGCGGGTGCGATCCCGACGGTGGTAGCGCTGGGACAGGCGATCGTCAGCATGGGGCCTGCCGCGGCGGTCGCGGCCCCTGCGCTGGGCAGCCTGATCAGCATCTTCGGCGCGCTCAAGGTCGGGCTCGGCGGAGTTGGCGGGGCCTTCAAAGCCGCGTTCGCCCCCGCCGCGGGCGGGGGCGGCGCCGCGGTCGACACCGCCAGGCAGGTCGCGGATGCCCACCAGCAGCTCAAGCTCGCGATCCGTGACAGTGCGGACGCCAACCGCAGGGCCATCCAGCAGGTGACCACCGCCGAGCGGGACCTCGCCACGGCGCAGCGCCAGGAGCGCCAAGCCCAGCTCGACCTGATCGCCGCGCGTGAGGATGCCGCCGAGCAGCTCCAAGACTACCAGGCGCGTCTCGCCGGCGCCGAGCTGGACCACCGGCAGGCGCTGCTGGACGTGGAGCAGGCGAAGCAGGACCTCGACAAGACGCTTGCGGATCCGACCGCAACCGACCTGCAGCGCCGCCAGGCGCAGCTGGCCGCGGACCAGGCCGTACAGGGCCTTCAGGATCAGGAGACCGCGCAGGCCCGTCTGCGGGCGGAGGCCGCCCGGGCGACGGCAGCCGGCGTGGATGGCAACGCCCGCGTTGCTGCGGCCGCGCAGGATGTGGCGGACGCGCAGCAGGACGTCCAGGACCGCACCCTGGCCTTGTCGGAGGCGCGGATCAGCGCGGATCGTGCGGCGGAGGACGGGGCGTTGCGCGTCGCCCAGGCGCAGCAGGCCATTGCGGACGCCATGAAGTCCACGGCGGCGGGCGCGGCGGGTGCTGCGGATGCGATGGCCAAGTTGGCGCCGGCCGCACGCGAGTTCGTGGAGGCGGTGCTCGCGCTCGCGCCCGCGTGGAACGCGCTGAGGCTCGACGTGCAGCAGGCCCTGTTCGAGGGCATCGGGGCGCGGCTGACGACGGTGGCTCGGCAGGTTCTGCCGGATCTGCAGACCGGGCTGGTCGGCACAGCCACGGTGCTGAACCAGATGGGCCTGAACGCCCTGACCGCGGTCGACAACCTCTCGAAGACGGGCACGCTCAAGGCGGCGTTCGCGAGCATCAACGACGGCTTGGCGCCGCTGCAGCAGGTGCCCGCCCAGTTGCTGACGATGTTCGGGCAGGTCACCGCCGCTGCCGCACCGGCGTTCCAGCGGATCACCTCCGCGGTTGGCGAGGCTGTCGGATCGTTCGGTGCCCGCCTCAGCGAATCGTTCTCCTCCGGGCAGCTGACCGAGACCATCAACGCCGCGCTCGGCCTCGTCAGGCAGTTCGGGTCCCTGCTCGCTGACGTCGCCGGCACGTTCGGCAACATCCTGAAGGCCGCGGGGACGGTCGGCGGCGACGCGCTCGGGCTCCTCAGCAAGGGATTCGAGGAGCTTCGCAAGGTCACCGGCTCGCCCGAGATGCAGGCCGCCCTCCAGTCGCTGTTCCGCATCCTCAACCAGGTCGCCGCCACGGTCGTCCCGCTGTTCGGGCAGGCCCTGATGGCGCTCGGCCCGGTCGTACAGGCGCTGGAGCCCGGAGTCGTCGCACTGGTGAAGGCGTTGGGCGTCGGCGGGCTTCAGCCGGTGATCGCCGCCTTGGGGCCGGTCCTGACGGTCGCGGCGCAGGCGGTCTCCCAGTTCGCGATCGCCTGCGTTCCGCTGATCAATCTGGCGGGACAGCTGATCGCGGGGGCGCTGCCTGCCGCCGTGCCGCTGTTCACGGCCCTGAGCTCGGTGATGACCGCCGCCGCCCCCGTCGTCGCGGCCCTGGCGAAGGGGCTGTCGGATCTGCTGATGCCGGTGCTGGCTGAGCTGCCATCGCTGACGGAGCCGATCTCGAAACTGATGAGCGAGTTCGCGATCCAGGTCCTGCCGCTCCTCGCCGAGATGATCAAGCAGCTGCCACTCAAGGAACTCGGCGAAGCGTTCGTCGAGATCGCCGTCGCCGCCGCACCGCTCCTGGAGCAACTCGCCATCCTGAACACCCAGTTGCTGGCCGAAATGGTCCCGCTACTGCTGCCCGTGATCGCCAAGGTCGGCGAGCTGGCGGCCATCTTCGCCACCCAGCTGGCCGGCATCATCTCGAACGTCGTCGTCCCCGCGCTGCAGCTCTTCTCCAGCCTCCTGCGGGGCGACGTCGACGCCGCGACCAAGGCCACGAAAGAGCTGATCAAGGGCCTGATCACCGAAAGCCTCCAGCTGTTCGTCATGCTGCCGATCCGCGTCGCCGGCGCCCTCTGGGACCTCGGAGGCGCCCTCGCCCGCGCCATGTGGGACGCCTTCATGGCCATGAACCGCGCCGCCGCGGAAGCCTGGCCCAGCCTGCGCGACTGGTTCTCCCGACTCCCGGGCACCATCGCAGACGCTGTCGGCGACCTGGGACGCAGCTTGTACAACGCTGGCTCCCGCGTGATCTCCGGCCTGATCGACGGGATCAATAGCAAGCTACAGAGCCTGCGGAACGTCCTGAGCAACGTCACAGACCTGATGCCCAAGTGGAAGGGGCCCGAGGACCGCGACGCCGTCCTGCTGACCCCCGCCGGCCAGGCCATCATGGACGGCCTCCTCGTCGGCATCGGCGACCGCCTGCCCGCCCTGCGAAGCATGCTGCAGGGAGTCACGGCAGAGGTCGGCGCGGCGCAGTTCGGAAGCCTGGCCGCCCCCGCGATCGGACAGCCTGCGGGGGGCTTGCTCCCTGCCGGTGCCGCAGCGCTCGCCCCCGCACCTGCCTTGCCTTCCCCGGCGGCTCCGACGATCCCGGCCCCGCAGGGCACGGGCGTGAAGATCGAGACCATCAACATCACCGGCAGCTTCGACCTCGCCTCGCCCGCTGAGCGGCGCGCAATCGCCGAGGCGCTCGTCGTCGAGATCAACGGCGCGCTGAGGGACTACGACCGCGGGAGGGCACAGTGACCGACTGGGGCGTACTACAGGTCGGCCGGACAGAACTGAGAGAGACGTTCACCGTCGCCGAAACCAGCTCCGCCGTACGCACTCTCGACGTCGACGGCCAGGAGTCGACGCCGCCGCTCACCCGCGCCGTCCTCGTGGCCAGGCACAACAACATCCTCGCCCTTGAGCAGGGCGCACCGCTCGCCGTCACCTGGACCGACAAGCCGGAGCGCAGCGGCTACTACCAGGTGACTGGCAGCAGCGCTGCTCTGAGGGAGCACGCGGGCGACACCGTCACCTCCACGTGGCGTATCAGCCTGGAGCGCCTCGGCGCCCCCGGCGAGGTCGACCTCCAGAGCAGGCTCACCGGCGTGGTCCGGGCGAACGACTTCTCACTGAGCGGCGAGTCATGGCACGCCCCGCCGATCGGCCACACCTCCTACTACACCGGCGCCACCAGCCCGTCCCTCATGACCCGAACCGGCTCGGACGGCGCCATGACCATCTACCGGGGCATCCCCACGGGGGCGTCACCCCGGTGGGGATGCGACCCGGCCGACTACCTGGCTGGCCGGGTTCGCATCAACAACACCGCCGCCGCCACCGGGGCGGGGTTCGAGGTGGAGGGCATCGACCAGGTCCTGCCCGTGGCCGGCTGGACGCTCGGCAATGCCCTCGTCAACATCACCCCGACTGCCAGTGCCGGGGTGATCGATGTGCAGTCGTATACCGGCGGTGCGTGGCACACCAAGTTGTGGAACGTCACGATCGGCGGTTCCGGTGTGCCTGCCTGGGACACCGCGACCGTGCTCCGTAACGATCCTGAGCAGTGCATTCTGCGGTTGACCGCGCCCCGCTCGCCTGGCCGGGCCACGCTCGACCTTGCGCTGCGGCGGGGCTCGCGGATCGTAGAGGGCTACCTGCAGTCGGGGGCCTCGTCCACGCTCGCCGTCTACCTGCGCAGCGCAGAGACCAACACCAGCGCCGCAGCGTCGGGCTACGTCGTCGCGTCGGGCAACGATGCGGACGGCAACCGCGCGGCGGCCGGCTCGGCCCGCACGTTCACGGCCCACGCCAACCTTGGCGTGTCCAAGGCGTCGACGGCCGTGCTCGACTTCTGGGTCGGCGTCGTCGCTGGCGGCGGGAGTGCTGTTTCTGGCGATGCCGCCACAGACCTCCGGAACATGTACATCGGGAGTCTGGCCGAGACTACCTACGTGGTGAGGCGCTGATGCCAGTCACTGACGTCCTGACCGCCCTGGGTAGCTGGCGGATCGAACTCACGCCGACCACCCCGCGCGATGTTCTCGATGCCCTTGTCGAGTTCGGGCACCTCGCGATCACGCCCGGCCGCGTGGACGTCCGCACCGCGGGCGACAATCTCCTGGCTGCGGCCCGGTACGTCGGCGTCGTCCGCACCAAGCAGCTCGCGGACGACGGCCGTACCCGCACCGCGGGGGACAAGGTCACCATCGGCGGGGCCGGCATGGCTCTGTGGCTTGGCGACGAGGAAGACAAGGGCGCGGTCATCGAGAACGCGACCCCGTTCGCGTCGGCGTCGTTCGCGGACACCATTCGGGACCTCCTGCCGTCCTCGGTCGCCGAGGGCACTCTGTACTCGGTGACCGGCACGTACAGCGGCAGCCACCAGTGGGAGACGCCCCGCAAGGCGATCCAGTACGTGTGCAAGACGATGTCGACGACGAACACGCCGGTGTCGTGGCGGGTGAACGGGGACGGCACTCTCGACGCCGGCCCCGAGAGCAGCCTGTTCGTCACCAGCCCGCAGTGCGCGATCGTCCGCCGAGGAGCCGGCCAGGACATGTCCCTGCGCGCCCTGCCCGGGCAGCTCAACTATGCGCAGGACACGGAAGACTTCACCACCCGAGTCGTGCTCCTCGCCGAGGGTGAGGGCCCGTCCATCGCCACCGGTGCGGCGAACATCAACCCGGGCTCGAACCCGTACAAGGACATCCACGGGAACAGTCTCGTGATGACCCGCATGGTCTCCGAGTCCGGCACCTCCCAGACCAACGCCGCCGTGCGGGCTCAGCTCGCCCTCAGCCAGTTCGTCGCCCCGCGACGCGGGCTCACCCTCAGCACCCTCGACTACGACATCGAGGGGAGCTTCAGCCCCGGCGACTACGTGTGGGCGTACGACCCCGACAAGGGCCTCGTCGACACCTCGAACGAAGTCGTCTTCCGGGGGCAGCGGCTCAACCCCATCCGGCTGCAGGTCACCGAAGCCACCTGGCCCGTGACCGTCGGACACACCGTCGCCTACCGGGCGGCGGACGGCTCCTGGACCGACCTCACGGACTACGTGGCGTGGGAGCAGCAGGGCGCCACGAGCGTGGTCGTCGGGGACTTCGCCCGGCAGCTTTCCAACAGCTCCATGGAACCGGTCGGCAGCAGACCGGCTGCCGACACGTCGGTCCCCGGCATCCCCGTGCTCGTCGAGCCTTTCCAGGGCAGTGCCTACCTCGACGCCCGCGGGTTCACCCGCAGTCGGGTCGTCATCACGTGGAACGCCCCGAACAACGTCGACGGCTCCACGGTCCTCGACGGCGACCACTACGAGATCCGGTACGCGGTCGACACCGACATGATCTACCCCGCCACCTGGGGCCAGATCTCGCAGGTCCGGTGGATGGACCTCCAGACGTGGGCGCAGCCTTTCGCGGCCCCTAACGGCCGCTGGCTGACGGTCTACACCAACTGGAGCGAAACGTCCGTCCAGCTGCAGGACCTCTCCCCCGGTGTCGGGTACGACGTACAGATCCGGGCCGTCGACAAGGCCGGCAATGTCGGCACGTGGTCCCCCATCACGACGTTCGTGGCCACGATCGACAACATCGCCCCGACCAGCCCGGCAGCACCGTCGGTGGCTGGCTCCCGGATCGCCCTGCAGATCACCCACAGCCTCGGTAAGGCGACGGGTGGCACGTACAACCTGGAGTCCGACCTGCACCACCTAGAGGTGCACGTGGACTACGAGCCCTGGTTCACTCCCACCGAGAGCACCCTCAAGGGCAAGATCTCGGCGACCGCGGGCATGATGCAGGCCCAGATCCCCGCTGTCGGCACCGTCCAGGTTGAGGAGACGACCGCCCGGTACGTGAGGGTGATCGCCGTTGACCAGTCCGGCAACAAGTCCGGGCCCAGTGACGCTGCGACCGCCACCGCGCTGCTGATCGACGACGCCCACATCTCCGACCTCACGGTCTCCAAGGTGACGGCAGGCACGATCGCTGCAGACTGGATCGTCGGCGCCCGCATCAAAACAGCCGACACCGGCGCCCGCGTCGAACTCAGCTCCGGCGGCCTGGAAGCCTACAACTCGGCCGGCATGCAGACCGTCGACATCTCCGCAGCCACCGGCGACGTCTCCATCGTCGGCACACTCGCCACCGGCCCGGCCGACGTCAACCGCGTCGTCATCAACCCCGCCGGCGCCCTCCTCCCGCAGGCCCGCATCTCTTTCGAGACCCCCGACGCGTTCCTGCCCGGCGACGTCGCGCAGATCATGTGCGGCGGTGAGGGGCCTGACCTGTTCCTCATGTCCGGCAGCGGATCGGTCGGCTGGCCAACCATGATCACCGTAGGCGTCAACGGGTTCGGCGTAACACCGGGCACCGGTTCCCACCGGCTCTCGGTCGCCGAGAGCCAGACATCCGTCACAAGTTTTGGCGGCTACTGGATCTGTGACGACAACTACACCCGGATCGGCTACGACTACAACGAGATCTCCGTCCAGCACTGGATGGAATTCTCCAGCTCAGGGCACTTCAACCTGGTCGGGAGATTCGCCAACTTCAGCGCCCCTAGCACCACCGCCCAGGCGCTGTTCACCGGCTCGTTCAGCATCTCCGGCGCGAGCTCCGTATCCCTGTCCTACGGGACGACCATGGACTCCACCCTGATCCCGATCGTGACCCTCTACGACCCCGGCTCAATCAAGAGCACGCAGGTCACCGCGCAGTCTTCGACCGGGTTCACAGCGGCCTTCAGCGGCTCGGCGACCGGCAACATCAACTTCTGGTGCTTCAGGGTCTAGGAGGAGCAGCCATGCCCGAGACGTACACCGTCCTCGACGTCACCCAGGCCACGGTCAGCAACACCGACTGCTGGGTCGTACGGCAGCGCCGGCCCGACGGCCTGGACCACCTGCACATCATGCCGGTGGGCATCCTCGCCATGCGCGGGGCCGAGCTGGGGATCGACGACCCCGAGGCGCTGCTGGACATCGTCCTCCACGAGCCGCACATCCCCGCCGCGGACCACCCGGAGAAGGCGGAGCCGCGCCCTGCCCTGCGCGGCCGGCCCGAGGAGAGCCCGGCAGAGCTCCACCTCGGGCGCGTAGCCGCCGCCAAGCAGCGTGTGCAGGTGGTCCGCCCCAAAACCGGCCCCGGAGTGGCCGACCCACTCGATGTCATCCTGCGGCACGCCCGCGCCGCCCGCCCGGCCCGAGGAGAGGCTGCCTGATGTCCACCACCACAACCCGCCTCGGCCTGTACAAGCCCGCTGACGACGGCTCCGAGCTGGTCAACGTCCAGACCGACCTGAACCAGAACTACGACAAGCTGGACCTCGCGATCGGAGCCCGCATCGTCACCTCCAGCACCCGCCCGTCCAGCCCGTACGGCGGGCAGCTCATCCAGGAGTCGGACACCAGCCGCATCTACGTCTCCAACGGCTCGGTGCCAGCGTCCGGTTCGTGGAAGCAGATCGCCGCAGCCGGCGGGTCGTTCCTGTCGGCCCTGACTCTCGGCTCGACCCTCGCCGTGTCCGGCGCTGTCTCGCTCAACTCCACGCTCGCGGTGACCGGCGGGACGACACTCTCGTCCACCCTCGGCGTCACCGGTGCCACAACGCTCAGCTCGACTCTGGGAGTCACCGGTGCCACGACCCTCAGCTCCACCCTGGCCGTCACCGGCGCCACCACCCTGAGCAACAACCTCACGGTCTCCGGCACCGGCTCCGCAACCAGCCTCGGCGGCACCCTCGCCGTCACCGGCAACATCACCGGCGCCGCCAACCTCGGCATGGGCGCGTGGACCACCTACGTGCCGACCTGGTCGTGCCTCGGCGGCGGCGCGCAACCGTCGCTCGGCAATGGCACGTTGACGTCGCGGTGGATCCGGATTGGGCGCACCATCCACTGGGCCGGCGAGCTCCTGATCGGTAGCACCACGACCACCGGTTCCAACCTGTGGTTCATGAGCCTGCCGGTGTCGCAGGCCAACGACTTCACCCGACTCGGCTCCATGAACCTCGTTGCCAGCGGCAACAACTACATCGGGCTCGCCTCCGCGAACCCCTCGGACGGGGACAAGTGCGCGTTCGTCGTCAAGACCACCAGCAGCAGCGCCAGCGCCGGCAACATCGGCCCGACGGACCCCCTCACCATCGCAAGCGGGCACCGCATGCTCTGGACGCTCACCTATCAGGCGGCCTCGTAGCCGGGCGCCTCTCTGGGCAGGGCCTTCTCTGCCTCCAGTTCCCCGATCCGGTGCTCCAGTTCCCCGATCCGGTGCTCCAGTTGCGCGATCGCTACGTCCCTGATCACGACTTCGTTGCACATGGTGCCGAGCCTTCGCTGAAGCTCGGGGACGAGCTGGTCGTTGCTGACGGTTGCCATTGCGTCTCCTTCCTATGCTGCGGCGTCGCCACGGGTCGGCTGGCCGGACGTGTTCGCGCCGTGGCAGTTCCACAGCCAGGTTCGCCGCGGCAGGTGCACGATCCGGGCGCCGGCCGCGATGCATTCGACGGTGAACTGGAAGTCCTCGCCGTACCGCTCGCCTCTGATCAGTGCGCCGGGCGGGGGCTCGCGGAAGCCCACGGCCTGCGCAAGCTCGGTACGGACGAGCACCGTGATCGTGGTCTGCGTCGGGTGCTCGGGGTCGAAGGCCTTGCCGAAGTGGGGCAGCGGGTCAGCGCCGAACCCGACCGGCTCGTACCACGAGTAGACGTAGTCGGCCCCGGTTGCCTCGGCGCAAGCGAGCAGGTCGGCGAGGTGGCTGGGCTTGAACTGGTCGTCTGAGTCCAGGAACGCCACCCACTCCGTGGATGCCTTCATCAGCCCGCGGTGCCGGGTTGCCGCGGCGCCGGCCCGGGCGAGGTCGTGCTCGACGACGAGCGCGGCAGCAGGGTGGGTCTGGCCGAGGACGCTGCCGATCGCACGCTTGGTCATGCCGCTGCGGACCCGGGCGAGGTGTGTGGGGATGACGACGGTGACGCGGGGTTCACGCGGTGAGGGCACGGTGGATTCCCTCCTCCAGGGTCACGCGGGGCTGGTAGAAGGTGCACAGCTTGGTGGGGTCGGCGACGCGGTACTGGACGCCGTCGGGGGCGTCGAGGAGGTGCTTGAGCTGGGGCCGGTAGCCGGCCTGGCCGCAGACCATCTCGGCGAGCTGGTTGAAGCTGACCGGCCGGCCGGTGCCGATGTTCGTCGGGCCGGTGACGTCCTGGTCGACCGCGGCGAGGGTGGCGCCTACGACGTCGTCGACGTGCACCCAGTCGCGGACCTGTCGGCCGCTGCCCCAGATCGTGAACGGGGCGTCGCGGCGCAGGGCGCGGGCGACGAACGAGGGGAACGGGTAGTCCATGCTCTGGTCGGCGCCGTACCCGGACATGGGGCGCAGCACGTGGACCCGGCAGCCCTCCGCCTCGACGTACGGCACGAGCTGCTCGCCGGTCAGCTTGGCGAGCCCGTAGGTGGCGTCCGGCCGGCGGGGCGCGGCGAGGTCGATGTCGTCCTCGCGCAGCCGATGCCCGGAGCCCTCCCCCTGGAGGTCGACGGGGTAGGCGGCACTGCTGGAGTAGTAGACGGCCCTGCGGGTGCGGGACGCGACGAGCCAGCGCATGAACCACGAGTCGAGGGCCAGGTTGGTGCCGACGCCGAGCGGGGAGCCGTCGATGCTGGCCCGGCCGCCGACGATCGCGGCGCAGTGCACCGCGAGGTCGTAGCGGGTGCGGTCGGTGCGGAACAGGTCGAGGGCGTCGCCGCGGTGTGCGGGCCGCAGGTCGCACGTGGTGACCTGGTAGCCGCGCGCGTCGAAGGCGCGGTACAGGTGGCGGCCGATGAAGCCGGCCGACCCGGTCAGTAGGACCCGCATCGTCAGGCCACCTCCACGTCGAAGTCCGGCTCGGGCTCCGGCCGGGGAAAGGTGGACGCGCCACGCCAGCGGTGGCGCGACCGGTCCTGGGACATGTCCGCCGCGATTCGGGCGCACGCCTCCTCCGGCCACCGGCCGTACTCGACGGCCGATTCGGAGACCTCCACGCTGGAGCTGATGATCTCGTCACCCTTCCAGTCGTGGTTTCGGACCGGAATGCCGGGGCGGCACAACCAGTCGACGACCCAGGACTCGACCTGTCGTCCCCGGCGTCGGCCCTTGCGCTGCCGCTGGAGCTGGAGGGTGACTGTGTGCCCGTCCCCTTCGGGCATGAGCACACGCCCGGGGCGCTTGGGGCCAACGTCCTCGTAGGAGTAGCGGACCGGTCCGAGCCAGCGGTCGCGGGGGTCGAGAACGGTGCTGCCGTCCATCCACCGCGGCGTTCCCTTGGTCCACGAGTCCTGGGGCGCCCAGATCTTCCACCACAGGCTTCCGTCGTGGACGGTGGCTTCGACCACCCGGGACGCGTAAGTGCCGGAGTTGAGGCGCCGCTGCACCCACCGGGCGTGGCTGCCCGAGTTGAGGTAGAGGGCGCCGAGCCGGCCGAACGCAACGTGGCAGCTCAGCGCGTTCTCGCTGCCGCAGTTACCGACCTTGAACTTCGCGCCGAGGCTCCGGTACTGCCCGCCCCCAATAACCAGCTGGCCGCTGATCTCGGCCTTCGGGCTGGTAGGCCACGGGCCCGGCACCCCGGGCGCCTTGTACATCGCGCCAGGGGTCTTGGTCTCGGCCTGGGGGGCGGTGGGCGAGAACGGCCCGTCGTAGCGCTGACCGAGCGCCCACTGCCCCGGGTCGAGATTCCCCTGGGGGACGGGGCGGATCCCGCATCGGCGGCATGCCACCCACCGGGCTTGGCGCCGATCCTCGCCGGAGCCGTAGCCGTCGACCACCGGGCGGTGACCGAACAGCCTGCACAGGGCGATCAGCCTCGGCGTCCCGTCCAGGTAGAACGACCTGTTCAACAGGGTCCCAGCCCGGTGCCCGTCTTGCTTCTCGTGGTCGACGGTGTGCCAGCGAGTGTTCATGAGCACGTCCAGATCTGGAAGGTGTAGTAGTCGCTGCTCTGCGGGGTGAACAGTCCCCCGTCGCAGTCCCGCCAGCCCGCGGCGTGCAGCATCGACAGGAGCCCGCGGGCGTCCCAGCCCCAGTAGTGCTCCGGGTTGTCGTCCGTCTTCTCCCCGTGCGGCGTGGTGAGCAGCAGGTGCGCGGCCCTCTCGCGGATCAGCCGCAGGACGAGATCGGGGTCCTCGACGTGCTCCAGCGTCTCGGAGCACACGTACATGTCGACGTCCGGTAGGGCCGGGATCGTCAGCTCCAGGGAGCCGCTGGTGGTGAGGTCACCGGTGTAGACGGCCTCCCACTGGTGCTGGGACTGAGCAAGGACGGCCCCGTCGCCAGCCGACATGTCCGCCACCGTGCGGGCGCCCGTCGAGCTGGCGAACCGGTCGAGGACGGAGGCAGTGTGGGCGACGCGCTCCACATGCGCTGGCCAGTGGGTGTGGTCGTACGGCCGGCTGTAGATGCGGGCGAGTTCGGCTGGGCTGTGGAACGGGCGCAGTTGCCTACGCATGCCGTTCTCCGAGGATGACCTGGAACTGTCCGACGGTCTCGTGCCGCAGCACCTGGTAGCCTCCCTGCTCGATCAGGGCCCGGTAGCCGTCGTGGTCCCACGCCCAGGCATGGCACTCGTCGTGGCTGTCCGGGGTCTCGGTCCACGGGCTGGAGGCCACCACGAAGCGGCAGCGCGCTCCCACCCGCCGGACAGCCCCGTGGGGGTCTGCAAGGTGCTCCAGGACCTCGGTCATCACCGCAATGTCGCCGAGGATCACGCCCGGATGGTCCGGAGCGAAAGCGTCGCGAAGCTCGGCCATGACGCCCCGCTCCGCCCAGCCCGCCTGGTTGGACGGCTGGAAATCATAGCCCCACGCGCTCAGGTTGCACCGGTCGTACTTGTCCTCGTGCCGGGCCAGAAGGGACAGCAGGCCACCATCTCCGCAGCCGAGGTCCGTGACTCCTGCCGGGTGCCCGGCACCGGATCGCTGGTGGCGCTCGACAGCGTCCAGGACCAGCTCGTAGGCCTTGTCCAGCCGGGGCCGGTGCACGGGCTGTTCGAGGTGTGGGGCCCGCTCCCGGCTGGCGTGGAAGGCAGCGGTCGAGACGTGCGGGACGTTGCCGTTGAACAGCCTGTATTCGGTCATCGGTCACACTCGCAGCGGCGCGTGGGCGCGAATCCACTGACGGCGGTCCAGAACGCCTTGGCGGCTTCGTCAGGGGTGTAGTTGGTGCCGTACTCCAGCTCGCCGGTCGACTGGATGGTGACCAGGTCCTGGCCCTGCTCGCCCTTGATCGTGATGGAGTGAGGCAGTGATCGAGGATCGATTGCCGTGATGGAGAAGAGCTGAGGAGACTCAGTCACCGCTGTACTCCTTGATCTGCTGGACCCAGCGGACCAGGTCCTGGTCACGCCACTGCTCGAACGTCTGCCGGTCGGCTTCGAATCGGGCATCGGCGTTGGCCTCGGCGTAGCCCTCGTCCCACGCCGCGCGGCCCGCGATCGGGTGGGCGTGCTCGACTATCACGTCCGGCAGGTAGGTGATCGCCTCCAGGGCCTGCCCCAGGGCCAGCCACGCATTGTCGATCCACAGGTGTACGAGGCCGGGCGGCACCATGTGGCCCGTAGCGAGCACGAGGTCCGAGGTCATCGCGATCTGCGTCGGCAGCGCCCGCCCCTGAATCAGGTCGTCGGCATACACCATGCCAGTGCCGAGCTGGTCGAGCGCCTCGATGTAGCAGGCGTCCCAACCGTTGGTTCGCGGCCGGTGATCATCCCCCATGAACCCGATCCGCGGACACTGCCCGGCGAAGACCGGCGCCGCGGCGTTGAGGGTGCCGCCCAGGCGCAGCCGCGGCCCCACCAGCAGCTGCAGATTGGGGTGCCCGGCAGCCCAGTCGATCCGCTGCTCGTACTCGGGCAGCGCCGGGTCGTCGTCGTCCACGATCGCCACCAACTTCGTGTCGGCCGTGCAGGTCTCCACGAACGCCATCCACAGCTGCCAGAGGTTGTCCGGCCGGCCGCGCGTCGGAACGAGGATCGTCAGATCGGTCACGACGCCTCCAGCCACTGCGGGTTCGCCCGGTACCAGGCCACGATGTCCGCCAGGGTCTGCCGCAGCGGCCTCGGGCCAGCCCAGCCAGCCTCGGCCAGCTTGGAGCCGTCGAGGCTGTATCTGGGATCGTGCCCGGGGCGCTGCGAGTGGTAGTCGACGAGTTCGTAGTCCAGGCTCGTCCCGGCGACGTCGGCCATCAGGAGCGCAAGGTCGAGGTTCGACACCTCCTCGCCGACCACGTTGAAGCGCAGCAGCTCGGAAGGCATCGACGGGTAGTAGGTGACCGTGTCGTCGCCCGTGTACAGCTTGGTGAGCCACAGCCAGGCTGCGGCGAAGTCGCGGATGTCGAGCCAGCAGCGGCTGCCGGACTGCCCTTCGGGGGAGGCGTGAACGGTCAGCTTCTCGCCGCGCAGGACGGCGCGGGCGATCTTCGGCAGGTACTTCTCGGGGTGCTGGAACGCCGGCCCGATGAGGTTCATCGTGTTCGTGACCAGCAGCGGCAGGTTGTAGGCCCTCCAGAAGGAGTAACCGATGGCCTCCTGCGCCGCCTTCGACGCCGAGTACGGGTTCGACGGCCGGATCGCGTCCCACTCGTGGTGCGAGTAGCCGCCGGCGGCCGGTCCGAAGACTTCGTCCGTGGACATGTGGAGCATCAGCTTGGGCTGGACCTCGCGGGCGAAGTCGAGGACGTTCAACATCAGTTCGACGTTGTTGCGGATGAACGGCGTCGGCTCGGCGAGCGACCTGTCGACGTGGGACTCGGAGGCGATGTTCCAGATGTAGTCGACGGGCCCGATACGTCGGCGCAGCGGCTCGGTGATGGGCAGCGCCAGGTCGTGGGCGATGACGGTGACACGGCCGCGCTCGCTGGGGTGACGGTCGAGGACGTCGGTGATGCGGGTGCCGTCTCCGTGGTGCCGGTAGGAGACGGGGCAGGTGATCTGCCAGTCGGTGTGGGTGAGGAGGTGGTCGAGGGCGGCGGCCCCGACGAAGCCGCTGGCGCCGGTGAGGAGGACGTTGGTCACGGGATCAGCACCGTCTTCCATTTGTCGATGTTGCCTTCGATCGTCCAGTCGGCGGCTTGGCGGCGGGCTGCGGCGCCCATCTCCTCGCGCATGGCCTCGTCGTTCACCAACTCGGTCAGGTAGCGGCCCCATTCGTGGTCGCGGCGGACGAGGTAGCCGGTGACGCCGTGCTGCACGAAGTCGGCGTACGGCCCGTAGTCGGAGGCGATGACGGGGATGCCGAGCGCGGCAGCTTCGAGCGGGCGCAGCGCGCTTTTGCTCGCGTTGAACGGGTGGGCGCGTAGCGGGGCGAGCATGATGTCGAAATCGATCGCCCGCCAGTAGTCCGGCACCGTCCGCGTCCACTGGGTGTGCCGCACCCGTTCCCGGGCGCCGAGCTCCCGCGAGTAGTCGGAGCCGATGAGGTGCAGCTCCGTACCAGGGTTGCGGCGCATCACCTGCCGCAGGTGCCCGCCGACCTCCGCCACGTCCATGGCGTGCGTCGCCGACCCGCCCCACCCGATCGTGACCACGCCTTCGCGGCGGGGCCGCTCGTGCGTCAGCAGCCACTCGGGCAGGTAGTTCGGGATCACGACGACGTTCGGGTTGTACCGGCGGACCTGCTCGGCCAGCGCCTCCATCGTCACCGTCACGACGTCGGCAGCCAGGATGTTCGCCTCCAGGCGCTCCATCACGTCGGGCTGCGTGTAGAAGGCATGCGCGACCGGCGACGAGGAGTCCACCTGCCACAGGTCGTCGTCCAACTCGAAGACCAGCCGCGGCCGGTCCCCTGCCGGACGGCGGGAGAGCTGCTGCCAGCGGGCCGACGGGTGCTCCTTGCAGATCCGCTGCCCGACGAGTGTGGCGGTCTGCATCTCCTCCGCCATGCCTTCGGAGCACACGGTCCGGTAGCCGGCCGCCGCGAGCGTGCCGAGAGGGAGCTGGAGCCGCAGGAATCCACAGCCAGCCCTGTCCGCGAGCCAGCCGAAGACATGAAGAGGGGGTGCCACGAGGACTCCTGTTGCGGGCGGTTGCGGGCTTGACGGCGGGGCCCAGGCCCGCATGACCGGGCCCCGCGCTGCAGCGTCGGCGGACGGTGACGCCGGACTGCTGCCGCAGACCGTAATCCTGCGGCGTACAACCGGTAGAAACGCAGGTCACGGCGTTGCAGGCCGGTCACGTGGGGGCGGGACTGTGGTGGTGTGGGCCCGGTGCGGAGATGAGGTGCTGGCTGGCTGGAGGGCTACCTGTTGGCCCTCTGACCTGCGCCGGGTCCGCGTGTGCCGCTCTGGTGGCGGCCGGGCCCATCGGCGTGTGGAAGCTGCGCGGACGGGCCCGGCTGGCCGGATCGGCGGTGCGCGGGGGACTGCTGGTAGCAAATGTGACGACGGGAGCGCGACATGGCCTGGTACCCAGGCGCGAAGAAGCTGGAGCTGCAGCCCGAAAGTGACGCGCAGCCCGCGATCCGCCCCACCCAGCTCATCCTCCACAGCATCGCGGCCCCGTGGACACCCGAGCGGACCTACGAGTTCTGGCGGGACTCCACGGGCCTGGAGTCGCACTTCGGGCTCGGCTTTGACGGCCGGCTCGCGCAGTACATCGGCACCGAGACCAGGGCCGACGCCAACATGTACGCCAACCGCCGCCCGGACGGCACCGGCGCTGTGTCGGTGGAGACGGCATCGAACACGTCGCACTCCGACCCGTGGACGGACGCCCAACTGCGCGCCCTGATCGAACTCGGCCTGTGGCTGCACCGCCAGCACGGCATCCCCCTAAGGGCCTGCCGCTCCCACGACGACCCCGGCTTCGGCTTCCACCGCATGTACCCGCAGTGGTCCGACGGCGGCACCGCGTGCCCCGGCGATGCACGCGTACGACAGTTCCACGACATCGTGCTGCCCGGGATCATCGCGGCCGCCAGTGGCAAGCCCACCACCCCAGCCCCCGAGGAGGACGACATGCCCTACAGCAAGCAAGAACTCACCGCGATCGCGGCGAGCCCCGAAGTCAGGGACACCCTGGCCTGGGCCCAGCTCTACTGGCAGAAGGCGGTGCTGAAGAACGAAGTCCCGGAAGGCGCGCCGTGGGGGATGCAGCAGATCGTGCCGGAGCTGCACGAGGAGTTCAAGGCAACGCTCGCCGAGGTCGTCCAGGCCGTAGTCGGACCGGCCGTCGCCGCGGCGCTCGCTAGCGGCATCGAACTGCAGATCACCGTCACCCCGAAGGAGAACTGATGCCCCGTATCCTCGGCCGCGAGCCTGCACTCTGGCTCGGCCTCATCGCGATCCTCGTCAAGACCCTCTCGGCGTTCGGCCTCGACGTCACCTCCGACCAGCAGACCCTCATCAACGCCGTCGCCGCGGCCATGGTCGGCCTCATCGTCGCCGCCATGACCCGGGACGGCATGTCCGCCGCGATCCTCGGCGCCGCCCAGGCAGTCCTTGCCCTGGCCGTCGGGTTCGGGCTCGAATGGTCCGCCGACCAGCAGGCCGTCGTGATGTCCCTTGTCGCCGCCGCCGTCGCCATGTGGACCCGCACCCAGGTCACTGCACCCGAACCAGCCAAGGCCACTACCCCGCAGGACGTCTGATGGGTGCCGCGCTGGCCCGGCTCCGGCGCCGCATCGGCTGGCGCGGCACCGCTCTCCTGTCATGCGGAATCCCGTGGATGATCTACGGTGTCGGCCTCATGACGACCACACGCGCCGGCCTCGCCCGCGCAGCCTCCGCGCTCACCGACTTACTCGCCCTCCCAGGCTGGGGCATCGTCTGGGTCAGCTGCGGCGCCCTCGCCTGCATCGCCGCAGCGCTCCGCCCCGGCCGAGACACCTGGGGGTTCGGCGCTGCCGCCGGGCCGCCCCTGATCTGGATCCTCGCCTACATCGCGGCATCAATCACAGGCCAGTACCCGCAGGCATGGGCAGCGGTTCCGCTGCTGGTCGCCCCCGTCCTGCTGCTCGTAGTGGTGGCGGAGGTGACGGGGCGACGACGTCGTGACTGCCAGCAGTGCCATGGAGGTGGTGGTCGCCATGCCGGGTAGCGAGGGCACTGTCATCGGGGTGATCATCGCGGTCGTCGGCGTGTTCGGGTCGGTTCTGGTCGCCCGGATGTCGGTGCCGCGGGGTGAGGTTGGCCGCCAGGTCGAGGTGCCGGAGCCTCCCCACGATGAGCTTCAGGTGAGTCCGGAGATATGGCGGCACTTCAACAACAAGATCGGGAATCTTGAGACCAAGGTCGACCACCTGACCGAGCTGGTCGAGCAGCAGACCGAGCGGGTGACGACACTGACCGGCCTCGTGCGGATGGCGATGCGCATCATCCGCCGGCAGTCGAAGACTCTGCGACGTGCCGGCCTGCCGGACGAACCGATACCCGAGGTCCTCGTCCCGTACAGCATCGAGTAGGGCGCCCCCGCCCGGCAGATGGCCGGACGGGGGCGCTTGTCGTTCAGCGGCGCCAGACATTGACTCGTTCAGTCGCCAGGAGCGGCGCCCCGTCCGGGCCCTTGATGTGTGCGGGAATCCACTGCTTTCGGCGCTGGGCGCGCTCGGGCCCAAACGGCTGGTCCCGCCAGTGGCCCTGGACGACCCAGCGATGCCGGTAGTGGTGGCCGCCGTGCTGCCCGGTCTCCACGCGCTGGTCCGGAGCATAGGCGCGACGCAGGTCAACCAGGTTCACCTGCGGCGACGGCTTCCCCAGCCGGCCGTACGCCCGCGCGGTGGGCTTGTCGGCGCGCTCCTGCCGACGGTCGACGAGCGTGGGCTGCTGCACGAGCAGCCACGCAGCGGCGAGGGCTTGCACGATGGGCTGCACGCTGTCGGGGCCGATCTCCGCAAACGGCACCGGCTCGGCCCCGACGGGCAGGTGCCGGCCTGCGGTGGGGACCAGTGGGGGCACCTGATCGTTTTCGATCCCGAGGAAGCGGCCATTCTCGCGGACGCGCTGTTCGAGGAGTGAGCGGCTGAGCCAGAGGCCGATGGAGAGGCCGCCCGACGAAGGGCCCCACGAGATGGCCTCGACCGGGATCTCGACGGGTCCATCGGAGTAGGTGCCGATGCCGCCGTCGAAAACCATGAGTCCGCAGGGCGCCGGCCGGTCTGCTGTCGCCCATCGGGCTGCGGCGAGCTGGCTGCCGGCGGACATGGCGAGTGCGGCCATGTCTGCGGAGACCCAGTACAGCTCGGCGGCCTGTAGCCGGCTGAGTTCGGCATCGAGGTCTGGCTGGACCCCGGGGCTGGTTGCGGCACGGATCGGCATGGCCGGGTCGGCAAGGTGCCGTACGACTTGGTCGCGGACCTTCGGCAGGGCGGACGGCTTCACGTGTCGCTCCTGCGCGGATGGTGGGCGGGGCCGAAGCGAACGGTCCACTGCATGCCGATGTCCTCCAGTGCCGTGACGCGCTGCGTCGGCAGTTTGCCCTCGTGGTACTCCTTGCGTCGGGCGACGACCCAGGCGCTGAGCTGCACACCCTCGAACCAGGTCTTGGCCGGGGGGCGCAGGTGGCCGTGTTCGGCGTGGAAGGCACGGGCGGCGGCCAGGCCCCGGTGCCATTTGTCGTCGTGGGGCGACCAGGCGATCCCGAGTTCGTCGAGAGCGGCGGTCCGCTCGGGCGAGAGCCGGCCCCGGTGGTGGTCGTTTCGGCGGCGCTGGATCCAGGCGGTGAGGTTCAGGTCGCCGACGATCGTGTCGTCGGGGACGTTGAGATGGCCGTGTTCGGCGTGGAAGGCGCGGGCGGCGGCCAGGCCTGCGGCGAACCTGGCGTCGTGCGGCGCCCATTGGAGGCCCATCCGTTCGAGTTCGCGGGCCGTTTCGCAGTTCAGCGTCCCGTTGCGGTGGTCGGTGCGCTGCTCGGCAAGCCACTGCGACAGGTTCAGGCCGTGGTAGACGGTCTCCTTCGGTACCCGCAGGTGGCCGTGTTCGGCGTGGAAGGCGCGGGCGACGGCCATGCCCCGCTCAACTCCTGCGCCCCGCCATGTCACGCCGAGTTCCTCCAGTGCCCGCGCGTTGTCCAGGCCGAGCCTGCCCTGACGGTGCTTCTGGCGCTGGTTGGACAGCCACATGCCCAGGCCGAAGCCGTCGGGGCTGCGGTGGCGCTGGGGAACGTGGGTGTGGCCGTGCTCGGCGTGAAAGGCGCGCAGGGCGGCCAGGCCGGCGGCGAACTGGGCGCCGTAGACGTCCCAGGCGATGCCGAGCTTCTCCAGCTCGGCGATGTGCTGTTCGCGCAGCCAGCCCTTCGCGTAGCTCTTGCGCTGCACGCTGATCCAGGAGCCGAGCTTGGTCCCGTCGGCGGTGACGTACCTCGTGGGCACGTTGAGGTGGCCGTGCTCGGCGTGGAAGGCACGGGCGGCGGACAGGGCTTCCCACCACGCGGAGGTGCTTTGGCGTACGGTCAGCACGGTCAGCTGGTCGATGACTCGCTGGGAGGTCCCGTCGGGCATGACGACCGTGATCTTCGCGGGCAGTTGCGGGTTCGACACCGAGAGGTTCGAGCGCCGGTAGTCCAGCGCTGCGCCGAGCTGCTCGTCGTGGGCGCGCAGGGCGCGGATGACCTGCCACAGGGTGCGAAAGTCGCCGGCGTCGAGGTCGCCGACCTCACCATCGGTGTCGGGGACGACGAGCGGGACGATGATGGTGGAAGGGCCGGCGGTGTCGGGGTGGCGGCGCAGGGCGCGGCCGACGGCCTGGATGATGTCGACCGCCGATTCCTTGGGGTGGGCGAACAGGACCGCGTCGACGGCGGGGACGTCGAGGCCCTCGGACAGGCAGCGGGCGGAGGCGACGGCGGCCCACTGGCCGTCGGGGACGTCGGCGAGGCGGGAGAGGATGCTGCCGCGCACCGCGTGGGTCATCTCGCCGTGAACGTGGCCGGCGTACAGGGCGTGGGGGTCGTGGCCGAGGCGGGCCGCGGTGGCGGGCAGGGTGCGGGCGAATTCCGCGGCGGCGTCCACCCGGTGGTGGAAGGTGAGGGCGCGGCGCAGGCCGAACTGTTCGCGGGCCTTGATGAGGGCGGCCTGGGCGACGACGGTCTGCAGGGCGGGGGCGCCGGGCCGGTCGACGTACTCGGCGCCGGGGTCGGCCAGCATGGCGCGCGCTTCGTGGTCGCGCAGGCCGACGACGGCGATGCGGTAGTCCTCCAGGTAGCCCTCGGCGATGCCGCGTGCGGCCGGGTAGCTGTGCAGGACGGGGCCGAACACCGCCGTGTCGCTCATGGTGAGCGTGGGGGTGTCGGCGCGCACGTTCTCCAGCCGCGGGGTGGCGGTGAGGTAGAGCGAGCGGTGTGCCGGGAGCCAGCGCCGGTCGACACAGCGGCGGGTGGTGGCTTCCGGGCGGCCGGTGAGGTGGTGGGCCTCGTCGAGGACCAGCAGGTCTAACGGAGCCTCGGTGGCGCGCACCGCGGCGGCGAGCCGGTCGGCCGACTGGTAGGTGCCGACCACGAGACGCCTGCCGGTGGCCGGGGTGCGCAGCCAGTCGGCGATGTGCTGCGGGTCGGTGCTGACGGGGGTCTTCAGGTCGGCCAGGTGCGTGCCGGCGTCGGCGACGGTGTCGTCGCTGCACACGGCGAGGGCGTCGATGGGGCCGGTGAGGGTGTGGCGGCGCCAGGAGGCGAGGGTCTGGGCGACCAGGGAGAGGGACGGGGCGAGGACGGCGACGGTGCCGGCGGCGCCGAGGAGATCCTCGGCGGCGCGCTGGGCGACCAGGGTCTTGCCGGAGCCGCAGCAGGCGTGCCACTGGCCGGGGCCGCCGCCGGCCAGGCCGGCGGCGATCGCGGTGACGGCTTCGCGCTGGTAGGGGCGCAGCTGGGGGGCGTGCGGGCGGGGGCCGGGGATGGCGGGCGCGAGTGGTGCGGAGGTCATTCGGTGCTGTCCTTGCGGTCGGTGCGGGCGCCCTGGCCGAGGCGGGTGCCGTGGGCGTACAGGGCGCGGGCGGTCGGGTAGAGGGCCTGTCCGGCGCGGCCGGGCTGGCGGGCGACGGACTTCACGCCCAGGCGGGACATGAGGGTGCGGGCGTAGTCGGGGCTGGAGGCGCCGATCTGGTGGGCGATCTCCTCCGCGGTCCAGGTCTCGTCGGCGTCCCGTTCGACGGTGGCGACGAAGCCGGTGTCGACGGCGTCCCAGGTTCCGGTGAGGGTCCAGCCGGCTTCGGCGAGCAGGTCCTTGGCCTCTTTGAGGGCCTTGTCGCCGTCGCCGTCGGCGGCGGGGACGGTGGTGGTGAGGTGGGTGAGCGTGGTGGTGGAGGAGGTCCAGACGGGGCCGGAGGCGTTGTAGCCGTGGATGGTGTCGGCGAGGACGTCGACGTCGATGTTGGGCTGGTCCAGGCACGAGGTGTCGGTGGTGACCCAGGCGGTGAAGTGCGGACCCGGCTCGTCGGGGGCGAGGGCTTCGCGCAGCCGGATCATGTCGTCCTCCTCCATGGGGTGGTGGAGGTAGGCGATCTCGCCGTCGACCGTGTCCTCCTCGTCCTGGGGGGTGACGAGGAGGTAGATGTCGGGGTCGTCGATGTCGAGGCCGTGGGTGGAGGCCCAGTCGAGGATGGTCTCGGGGATGGTGATGCCGTGCGGGGCGGGTTCGACGGCGTGCGCGTCGGGCGAGGGGCCGCTGACGACGGACCAGGTGGCGGTGTTGGTGGTCACGGGGGTGGGTCCTTCCGGTGTAGGGGCGGTCAGAGGGCGGCGACGGCGGCGCGGATGCCTGCGGCGACGTGGCCCCAGATCTCGCTGGGGGTGGCGACGCGGGACTCGGCGCCGCGGCCGAGGTAGCAGTGGAGCTCGCCGTCGGCGGCGTCGAACCAGACCTTCGAGATGCTGCCGAGGATGAGGCGGGCCTGGGAGTTGGAGATGCCCTCGCCGCGGTAGGCGGCGCCGCAGATGTTGCCCGACTTGTAGTAGGAGACGTCGAGGCCGGCGAACTCGGTCCAGTCGTTGATGTAGACGCGGTCGTGGCCGTTCTTCTGCCAGCGGTTGCCGCCGATGGCGACCATGGCCTCGGTGGTGAGGGCGGCCGGGCGGCGCTTGCGGAGCAGGGTGGGGAGCTTGATGCGGTAGGCGAGGGAGGCGGCGTCGATGACCCATCGGCCGGCCTGCTTGACGGCGGCGACGACGCCCTTGCGGCACCAGTCGCGCACGGTGTCGACCGTGACGCCGGCCTGGGCGGCGGCGTTGGTGGCGGTGATGGCGATGGCGGTCATCGGGGTCCTCCCTCTCTCGACACCCCCAACTATGATTCACCGTGAATCAAAGTTCAAGTGCCTTCACCCAAAAGGGTGATGGGAATCCGGCCGCCCCTCCGATCCAGGGTTCCGGAGGGCACTGCGCCGGATCTGCGCACGACGAATTCGCCTACCAGGCAGAGCAGTTGACTGCAAGCCAGCACCCCCGGTGCGCTATGATGGTTCCGCCCACCGGGTGGTCCCTGCCTCGTGA
Organism: Kitasatospora sp. NPDC054939; assembly: GCF_053610105.1. Taxonomy (NCBI): domain Bacteria; kingdom Bacillati; phylum Actinomycetota; class Actinomycetes; order Kitasatosporales; family Streptomycetaceae; genus Kitasatospora; species Kitasatospora sp. NPDC054939. Next base: position 108,965 of record NZ_JBSGXP010000003.1, read on the forward strand.
ATGCTTCCTAGGGCCAGCATGAGGCGGCCTCCAGTCCCCGGCGGGCCAAAGCGCCCCGCTCTCCTCAGGGAGGGCGGGGCGCCTCGCCGTATGCGACCTGCGAAACTGGCACTCACCCGTGGCGCATCGCGTCCAGCGCCGCCTCCCACGGGTACATGGCCGGGTTCCCCGTCCCAGGCGGATTCGGCACGAAACCGCCCTCCCCCAGCAGCACCCGAACCCCAGCCTCACGCAGCGTCTCTACGCTCCGTGCCATCTGCGGATGAGCCGTCAACGCCTGATTCGTGCACGGCATCACCGCCATCGGGATCCGCCGCCCGATCGCCTCCGCCGCGAACGCCGCCACCCACGACGGAGTGAGCCCCAGCGCGATCGAGTTGACCGTGTTCAGCGTCGCCGGCGCCACCAGCACCGCATCCGCGGGCGGCAGGACCTCCGGCTCCCCGGGCCAGCGGAACCGGCACTTCACCGGATGCCCGGTCAACTCCGCCAACCCCGGCAGCTCCGGCTCCAGCCACGCGGCGGCCGTCGGCGTCAGCCCCACCACCACATCCCAGCCACGCGCCTGAGCATCCGCCACCACCTCGGCGTACGACAGCACCGGGGGAGCAGCAGACCCCAGCAGATACAGCACACGATCACCCGTCATGCCAACCACCCAACCGCCTCCGGCCCGGTAGGTTCAACCCCAACCCCTCCACCGCCAGGAGCCCGCAATGGACGAGCAGACCACCGGCCAGCGCATCGCCGCCATCCGCCGCCACCACGGCCTCACCCAACGCGAACTCGCCGACCTCGCCGGCATCAGCCCCAGCCACGTCTCCCACGTCGAACAGGGCCACCGGCAGGCCACTTCCACCGTCCTCGCCGCCATCGCCCGCGCCCTGGGCGTCCCAACGGCAGACCTCACCGGCCAGCCCTACCTCGACGAACTGCGGCGCGACCACCTCGACGGCCTCATCCAGCCCCTCCGCGAGGCACTCGACCTGCACGACCTCGGCGCCGACCCCGACGTCCGGCCCCGCCCGAACGCCGCGATCGACAGCCACACCCGGCAGCTCGCATCCCTCATCCGCGCAGGCGACCTCCGCACCGTCGCCGGCGAACTGCCCGCCGTCATGACCGAGGCCACCACCGCGGCCCACAGCAGCGCCGACGCCGGCCCGTGGCGGACCCTGGCGATCCTCTACCGGTGCGGCTACGACATCGCCAGCAAGCTCGGCTACCACGACCTGTCGATGACCTCGCTCGACCGGTCCGGCTGGGCCGCCGAACGGGCATCGGACGCCAACCTCGCCGCGGTCCGCCAGTACAACCGCTCCCTCGGCCACCTGCGCGCCGGCAACTACCGGGTCGGCATCCGGCTCGCTGAGATCGCCCGCGCCACCGCCGCCCAAGCCGACCCCGGCCAGACCCGTGACGCCGTCACCGGCCAGGCGCACCTCGCGTCCGCGGTCCTCGCCGCGCGGGCGAACGACTCCGACGGCGTCGACGAGCACATCTCCCAGGCGGCGCGGATCGCGGCACGGACCGGCGAGATCCCCCAGGAGCTGTGGCTGTCCTGGGGACCGACGAATGTCCAGGTCCACCATGTGTCCGCGCTGATCGACCAAATGAAGTACGCCCAAGCGATCGCCCTCGCACGGACCCTGCCGATTCCGCGGGACTGGGCGGCCTCCCGGGCAGCGCACCATCACGCCGAGGTCGCGCGCGCCTACCTGTGGACCGGGAAGCCGGACAGGGCACACCGCGAGCTGCTGCAGGCCCGGCGGTTGGCGCCGCAGCAGACGCGGCTGAGCCCGATCGTCCGGGACACCGTGGCTGGCCTGCTGAGGTCGGGGCGCAAGACAGCGCGCGGCGGGGTTCACACGGTCGACGCGTACGCGCGGTGGATCGGCCTGCACCCCTAAGCCAAGATCCAGAAACTATCCCGGAACTGAGATAGTTCCGCCCCACCGGCCGCGCCACGATGACCTCTCCCCACCCATCAGGAGAGGCGCATGCGCACCATCCCGCCCTGGATCCCCCCGCACGACACCGTCGACGCCGTCGAGGCCGGCACCCACTGGGACGCCATCTGCCTGCCCCAGCAAACCGGCCTCGCCACCGTCGCCATCCTCGATACGACCACCGGCCCCCGGCCCGGCCCCGTCATCTGGGACACCCGCCGCGACCCCCGCATCTACATCCTGATCCCCGTCGGCACCGACCCCGACCTCACGGGGATCCCGGCCCGCCACCTCACCGCTGGTCACCACCTCGCCGTCCCCGGCCCCGACCTCACCACCCCGCCCGGCATCCACTGGCTCATCCCCCCGGTCGGCGACCAGCTGACCGACCCCGGCATCCTCACCGCAGCCATCCGACGAGCCGTCGGGGCCTCGTGGGCCGAGTACCGGCTCGACGGGCAGCAGACCCGCGACGTCCTCGTCACCCACGCCCAAATCCACGCCCAGGCGTGCGTCCTGTGCGGCCAGGCCGACCGCGACCTCCGCAGTGCCGGGCACGTCTACACGCCCGCCCTCGGCGGCTGCGGCTACCCGGTGGTCCAGTGCGCCGTCTGCCTGGCCGGAGCGCTGACGTGACGAGGTCGCGCGAGGACCCGCCGATCACCCTGTGGTTCGACTACCGCGTCACGGGCACCTACGTCAGCCCCGAGTGCGCGCTCGGCGCCCACCACGCCTGCCGCGGCGGAATCCGGCTCGACCCGCGGGAGAAACCCCTGCGTTGCCGATGCGAGACCAGCGACTGCCCGTGCGGAGCCCGGCGGACCGGCTAGGGCCAAGTCGACGGGAACAGTGCGGCGGGCGCGACTTCCAGCGCGGCAGAGATCTTGAGGATCACGTCGACGCTCACCCCGTGCGAGCCGGTCTCCGCCCGGTAGACGGTGTGCCTGCTGATGCCCGCCCGCTCGGCTAACGCCTCCTGGCTAAGGCCGGCTGTCTCTCTGATCGCAAGGATGCGGCGTCCTACCTGGAGGCGGAGCGGGATCAGCCAGTCGGGGGCGTCGGAGGGCGGTGGCACGTCTCGCTACGCTGCCGCGATCATGCCTGAGTGTCAGCAGCAGATCTGCAGCAATCCCCACAGGGAAATGTCAGAGTATGCCGGACTTGCACACCCCGCGATCCCGTTCCAAATCGAACATCCCATAACCCCTCGGCAACACATGTAGATCGATCGTCAGTACTCGTGTAACCGTTGTGCCCTCCGGGCTCCACGCAGCGGAATTCGAACAGGACCAGAGAGCAACACGATGATCGCGAGCAGCCCGCACACCACCCCCCTCCGCTTAGCCGGTACCCACGCATGCAGTCTCACTCTGCCGCCGGAGCAACCCTCACTAGCCCCGGCCGGCATCCCCACGCGCTACAGCAGGAGCACCGTGCAAACCCCCACCCCACCCCCCGAACCGCCACACCTGCACACCGCAGCAGAGACCCGCCTGCGCATGGCCCGCGCCCAACTGGACGAGGTTCGACATGCGGATCTCGTCGCCGAGACCCCTGTGGCGATGATGCTCATGATCGACAGGCTGGCAGGCACTGTCGAGGGGTTGATCGATCTAACCGAGGGGCTGCTGGCCGAGGCGCACCGCCAGGACGGCTAGGTGGTGAAGCCGATCCGGGGAGTTTGCTCTTTAGGGATGCTGTCGCTCAGGAGCATCGGACCGAGCACGATCAGGTTGCCGAGGGCGATGGTGAGGACGGCCTGCTTCCAGTCCATGCCGAGCGCGACCAGGCCCGAGGCCAGCGTCCAGGAGGGGATGTTGTGGGCCATTCCGACCCATAGGGCGAGGAAGTTGTAGGTCGTCCAGGTCCGCCCGGCGACCGGCACGGGCAGCAGGTCGTCGTTGGTGAAGCCGTTGGCGGGGAGGTGGACGGCCGGGTCGAGCTCGACCCGGCCGTCGGCGGTGCTGCGCTGTCTGCTGCGACCTATCGCGGGGGTCTGCGTCACCGCGGCGACTCCCCGCTCAGCCGACCGCGTTGAGCTGCGGGATGACGGCGGAGCCGTAGGCGTCGATGGTCTGCTCGACGGCGTCGTGCATCGCGTAGACGGCGAACTGGTCGACGCCGAGGGAGCGGAGCTGTTCCAGGCGGGCGAGTTGGGCGGCCGGCGGGCCGATGAGGCAGAACCGGTCGACGATCGCGTCGGGGACGAAGGCGGTGTCCGGGTTCCCGGCCCGGCCGTGGTGGCTGTAGTCGTAGCCCTGGCGCCCCTTGATGTACTCGGTGAGCTCGTCGGGCACCAGCGCGGAGTGCTCGCCGTAGTGGGTGACCAGGTCGGCGACGTGGTTGCCGACCATGCCGCCGAACCACCGGCACTGCTCGCGGGCGTGGGCGAGCGCGGCGGGCGAGTCGTCGGCGGTGACGTATGCGGGGGCGGCGACGCAGATGGTGAGCGCGGCGGGGTCGCGCCCGGCCTCGGCGGCGGCGCTGCGGACCGCCTTGATCATGTACTCGGTGAGGTACGGGTCGGCCAGTTGCAGGATGAAGCCGTCGGCCTGGCGCCCGGTCAGGGCGAGCGCCTTGGGGCCGTACGCGCCCATCCAGATCGGCAGCGAGGCGCCCTCGGGCACCCAGGGCAGGTGCATCTCGGTGCCGTCGACGACCACCGAGCGGCCCTCGGCGAGTTCCTTGACGGCGTGCATGGCCTCGGAGAGCCGGGCCAGGGTGGCGGGTCGGCGGCCGGCCACCCGCATCGCGGAGTCGCCGCGGCCGATCCCGCAGACGGTGCGGTTGCCGTACATGTCGTTCAGGGTGGCGAAGAGGGAGGCGGTGACCTCCCAGGTGCGGGTGGACGGGTTGGTGACCATCGGGCCGACGGTGAGCGTCCGGGTCTCGGCCAGGATGCGGCTGTAGATGACGAAGGGCTCCTGCCACAGCACGCAGGAGTCGAAGGTCCAGCCGTGCGTGAAGCCGGCCTGCTCGGCGCGGATCATGCGGTCGACGAGCAGGCGGGCGGGCGGGTCGGTCTGCAGGACGAGGCCGATGTCCATGGGTGCTCCAGGGATGCCGAAAAGGGGGTGCGAACGGGGTGCCGAACGGGGTGCCGAACGAAGGAGGGGAGCCCGGGCCGGCCGGGGTGCCGACCGGCCCGGGGGTGCCGCGGACGGCGAAGCGGGCGCGCCGGGGTCAGACCAGGTACTGGCAGGTGTCCCGGCGCAGGAAGGCGCCGTGCCCGGCGCGGCCGCGCCAGTCGCCGTCGTCGAGGACGACCGTGCCGCGCGAGAGCACCGTCCGCACCTTGCCGGTGATCCGCTTGCCCTCGTAGGCCGAGTAGTCGACGTTCATGTGGTGGGTGGCGGCGGACACGGTCTGGACGGCCGCGGGGTCGTAGACGACGAGGTCGGCGTCGGCGCCGGGGGCGACGGTGCCCTTGCGCGGGTGCAGGCCGAACATCCGGGCGGGGGTGGTGCAGGCGATCTCGACCCAGCGGCGGCGGGTGATCCGGCCCTCGACCACGGCCTGGTGGAGCAGGTCCATCCGGTTCTCGACGCCGGGCAGGCCGTTGGGGATCTTCGAGAAGTCGCCGCGGCCCAGTTCCTTCTGCCCGACGAAGCAGAACGGGCAGTGGTCGGTGGAGACCACCTGGAGGTCGTTGGTGCGCAGCCCGCGCCAGAGCGCCTCCTGGTGCTCGCGCGGGCGCAGCGGGGTGCTGCACACGTACTTGGCGCCCTCGAAGCCGTCGACGCCGGTCTCGGCGAGGTTGTCGGTGGAGAGGAAGAGGTACTGCGGGCAGGTCTCGCCGAAGACGTTGAGGCCCTCGTCGCGGGCCCGGGCGAGTTCGGCGAGGGCGCTCGCGGCGGAGACGTGGACGACGTAGAGCGGGCTGCCGGCGACCTGGGCGAGCTTGATGGCGCGGTGGGTGGCCTCGGCCTCCAGCAGTTCGCGGCGGACCTCGCCGTGGTACCGGGGGTCGGTGCGTCCGGCGGCGAGGGCCTGTTCGACGAGGACGTCGATGGCGATGCCGTTCTCGGCGTGCATCATGATCAGTCCGCCGTTGGCGGCGCCGCGCTGCATGGCGCGCAGGATGCGGCCGTCGTCGCTGTAGAAGACGCCGGGGTAGGCCATGAAGAGCTTGAAGGAGGTGGACTCGCCGGAGCCGACGAGGGCGTCCATCTCCTTCAGCACGGCGTCGTTGACGTCGGAGACGATCGTGTGGAAGGCGTAGTCGATCGCGCAGTTGCCGTCGGCCTTGGCGTGCCAGGCGTCGAGCCCTTCGCGCAGGGTGCCGCCGACGGGCTGGACGGCGAAGTCGACGATGGTGGTGGTGCCGCCCCAGGCGGCGGCGCGGGTGCCGGTCTCGAAGGTGTCGGAGGCGGCCGTCCCGCCGAACGGGAGCTCCATGTGGGTGTGGGCGTCGACCCCGCCGGGGATGACGTAGTGCCCGGTGGCGTCGATGGTGCGGTCGGCGGTCCAGCCGGCGGCGGTGTCGCTGCCGCTCGCGGCGAGGGCGGCGATGCGCTCGCCCTCCACCAGGACGTCGGCGTGGAGTTCCTCGGTGGCGGTGATGACGAGGCCGCCCCGGATGACGGTTCGGGTCACAGCGGCTCTCCTCTCACGCCTCGCTCAGCGGTCCGTAGGCCTCGGGGCGGCGGTCGCGGTAGAAGGCCCACTGCTGGCGGACCTGCTCGATGAGGCCGAGGTCGAGGTCCCGGACGACGAGTTCCTCCTCCTTGTCGGAGGCGACGTCGCCGACGAACTGGCCGCGCGGGTCGACGAAGTAGGAGGTGCCGTAGAAGTCGTTGTCGCCGTACTCCTCGGTGCCGACCCGGTTGATGGCGGCGACGAAGTACTCGTTGGCGACGGCGGCGGCGGGCTGTTCGAGCTGCCAGAGGTAGGCGGAGAGGCCGCGGCTGGTGGCGGAGGGGTTGTAGACGATCTGGGCGCCGGCCAGGCCGAGGGCGCGCCAGCCCTCGGGGAAGTGGCGGTCGTAGCAGATGTAGACGCCGACCTTGCCGACCGCGGTGTCGAAGACGGGCCAGCCGAGGTTGCCGGGCTTGAAGTAGTACTTCTCCCAGAAGCCCTTGACCTGCGGGATGTGGTGCTTGCGGTACTTGCCGAGGTAGCTGCCGTCGGCGTCGATCACGGCGGCGGTGTTGTAGTAGACGCCGCTCTGCTCCTCCTCGTAGACCGGGACGACGATCACGAGGCCGAGTTCGCGTGCGAGGTCCTGCATCCGGCGGGTGGTGGGGCCGTCGGGGACGGGTTCGGCCCAGCGGTAGTGCTCGGGTTCCTGGACCTGACAGAAGTACGGGGAGTTGAAGACCTCCTGGAAGCCGATGATCTTCGCTCCCTGGGCGGCGGCCTCCCGGGCGTACCGCTCGTGGAGGGCGATCATCGACTCCTGATCGCCGGTCCACCTGGTCTGGACGAGGGCCGCGCGGACGATCTGCGACATGGGTTCCTCCGCAACTCCGGGGCCGGACTCGGGAGTCCGGCCTTCGGTCTGAGGGTCGGCGGGGCGGATCAACCTGCGGATCCACGTACGCAACCGGGCAGTGGCCGGGCAGCCCCCACCTGGCGTCTACGTGCGTAGACCATACGAAGACCGTAGGCCCGGCCTCGGTCGCCTGACAATACGTCGGGCGCAATGCCGCCGGGACGGTCTGGCGCGCGGACACGCGGGTACTCCCGGATGGGATGAAACGGTCATCTACCCCGCACGACCGCCCCTTACTCATTCGGGTGAATATCTGCACGAGGTGCTGCGCACTCCGGGAACGGCGGCCACGATGGCGCTCCCCATCCGCTACGAAGGGACGTCTATCGGCTAGGCCCTGTCCGGTCGATCTTGTCGGATCAGCGCGCGGCTCCCCCAGCCTTCGGCCGGGAGGTGCCCCCATTCCGCGCCCGGCTGGGCGTGCGCCCGGCAAGATCGGCCGGACAGGGCCTAGGAACGGAGGCGCGCGTGTCCAGTCCCACCCGCTCCGGCAGCGGCCCGCTCACCCGGCTGCTCCGCCGCATCGGCACGCCGCCCACCTGGGCCGACCGGCTGGCCCGGCGGCGCCCGGTGCCCGCCCCGGTCGGGGTGCTGCTGCCGATCGCCGCACTGCTGCCGCTCGCTCTCGGGGCCTCGCTGTTCGCCGGCCTGGCGCCCGTGGTCGACGACGTCGGGCTGCAGCTCGCCGGCACCCGCAGCACCGCCGCGGCCGTCGTCGGCGGGCGGGTCGCGGACTATCGCGACGCCGTCGGCGCCGACTACGCGCTGATCGGCGGGTACACCCTCACCCTCATCGCCGCCGGGCTGCTCGGCACCTACGTGTTCGCCCGGCGCCGCAAGCGGCTCGCCGCCCTGGCCGCCGCCGGTGCGGCCCTGGCGGCCGGGCTCTGCGACGTCGCGGAGAACCTGCTGCTCGGCAGCGCGCTGACGGACCTGCCGGGCGGCTCCGACGCGCTCTGGACCGGCGCGGCCGGCTTCGCCACCGTCAAGTGGCTGCTGCTGGTGCCGGCCGGGGTGCTCGCGGCGGTCTCGCTCGCCGTGACCTTCACCCGGGCCCTGCACGCCGTGCTCCGCTCGCTGCGCCGCACCCCGCCGCCCGACCTCGCACCACCTGGACCGAACGGCCCGGCCGACCCCGCGGCGGACACCCGCCCCACGACGGAGGCCCGCCCCACGACGGAGGCCCGCCCCACGACCGGGTCCGCACCGCCGGACGACGCGAACTCGACGCCGGACGGCGGGGACGCGACGCAGGACGGAGCGGTCCGGGGGCCCGAGGTGATCCCGCCCTGGCCGGTGGCCACCGCCGCCGGGGAGTACTGGCCCGCCCGGCCGCGCCCGCAGGAGCAGGCGCAGGCACACCGCGAGGCCCGCTGGCGCAACGGCGCCCGGGTGCCGCCCGGGCGGGAGAACGCCCGGCTCGGCTTCTGCGTCTCCGGCGGCGGGATCCGCTCCGCCTGCGTCACGCTCGGCGCGTTGCAGGCGCTGCGGCCGTGGCTCACCCGGGCCCGCTACCTGGTCTCCGTCTCCGGCGGCGGGTACACCGCGGGCGCCATGCAACTGGCGCTCAGCGACTCGGCGCCGGACTGCGCGGAGCGCGCGGTCGCCGGGGTCACCGCCGACGAGGTCATGGCCCCCGGCTCCCCCGAGGAGGACCACCTCCGCCGGCACTCCAAGTACGTCGCCGACGGCACCGGCGAGTGGCTGGTCGCCCTCGGGACGGTGCTGCGCGGACTGCTCGCCGCCCTCACCCTGCTGCTGGCCACCGTCCTGGTGATCGGTCTGGCGCTCAGCTGGACGTACCACCTGGTGCCGGTCGCCGACCTCTCCGGGCTGGCTGACCCCGGGCTCGCCCGCGGCACCGGCGCCGCGCTGCCGGAGCCGGAGTTCCGGCGCCCGGCCGTGCTGGCCCTGCTCGGGCTGCTGGCCGCCGCCGCAGTCTGCTGGCTGCTCTGGCTGCTGAGCTTCTCCCTGCTCGGCTGGGACCGCCTGCTGCCGCAGCTGCTCACCGCGATCGGCCGGACGGCGGTGGTGCTGGCCCTGCTGCTCACCGCCGGTGCGGTGGTCGTGCCGGCCGCCGCCTGGGGTGCCGTCCGGTTGCGGTCCGGCCTGGAGGTCGGCGCCCCGCAGACCGGCGCGGGCGTGACCGTCACCGTGCTGACCTCCTACCTGGCCGTGCTGGTGGGCACCCTGTGGCGCCGACGCCAGACGCTCGGCCGCCGGATGCTCGCGCCGCGCCGCCGGCGCCGGGCGGACGGCGGGGAGGAACTCAGCCGGGGGGTGGCCACCGGGCTGCTGCAGTACCTGGTGGTGTGGGTGGCGCTGCTGCTGCTCGGGGCGGGGGCGCTGATCGCCCTCGGCTGGGCGGTCGCCACCGGCCACGCCTGGCCGCCGGTCGCCCAGGTGCTGCTGCCGCTGGTGCTGTTCGCGATCGGCTGGAACCTCGACCAGACCTGGATGAGCCTGCACCCGTTCTACCGGCTGCGGCTGGCCTCGGCGTTCGCGGTCCGGCGCGCCGTGGAGGGCGGCGAGGCGCTGGCCCGCCCCTACCGCTTCGACCGGGAGCCGACCACGCTCAGCCACTACGGGGCCCGGCGGGCGGACTTCCCGCAGGTGATCTTCGCGGCGGCGGCCAACCTCTCCGGCTCCGACCGCACCCCGCCGGGCCGCCACGCGGTCTCGTACACCTTCTCGTACGACTACGTCGGCGGGCCCGACGTGGGCTGGGCCAAGACCTCCTGCCTGGAGGAGCGCACCAAACGGCACATCGCGCGGGACCTCACCGTGCAGTCGGCGATGGCCGTCTCGGGGGCGGCGTTCTCCTCGGCGATGGGGCGTCAGGCGCGCGCCTTCCAGGGCCTGTTCGCGGTGACCAACACCCGGCTGGGCACCTGGCTGCCCAACCCGGCGGCGCTCGCCACCCTCTGGGAGCCCGGCCGGGACTGGCGGCTCGCCCCGCAGCCGGTGGTCCGCCGACTGCAGTACCTGCTGCGCGAGCTGTTCGGCCGCTACCCGATGGACGACCGCTTCCTGCTCACCTCCGACGGCGGGCACTACGAGAACCTGGGCCTGGTCGAACTGCTGCGGCACGGCGTCCAGACGGTGGTCTGCATCGACGCCAGCGGCGACACCCCGCCGTTCTCGACCACGCTCGCCGAGGCGATCGCCCTGGCCCGCGAGGAGCTCGGCATCGTCATCCGGCTGCACCAGCCGGAGGTGCTGATCCCGGGCAGCGCCGGGTACCTGCCCCCCGAGCGCGCGGCGGCCGACGGGGCCGGGCCGGACGGTGCCGGGCCGAACGGGGAGGAGCCGAACGGGGAGGAGCCCGCGGCCGGTTGGGCCGGCGACCCGCAGGCCCACCCGCTGTACGGGCTGCGCGGACTGCCGGCCCAGCTCGCGCCCCGGCTGTCGGCGCGGGCGGTGATCACCGGGGACATCATCTACCCCGAGCCGCTCCGGATCGACGGGCGCAGTTGCGGTAACCGGGGCCGGCTGATCGTGGCCCGGGCCGCGCTCACCCCCGACATGCCGTACGAGCTGCACTCGTACGCGGTGTCCAACCCGGTGTTCCCGCGGGACAGCACCAGCGACCAGTGGTTCGACCACCAGCAGTTCCACTCCTACCAGGCGCTGGGCCGCTACCTCGGGGAGCAGGCGGCGGGCCGGGTGAAGGCCGCGACGGCCGCCGCCGCGACCGGTTCGGGCGGCCGCCCGCGGGCCGGGGAGCCGGCCGCCGAGGGGGCCGCGGAGGGGGCGGTCGAGGCGGGCTGACCGGCCCGGACGCGCCACGACACGTCCGGTCCGGGCCGTGGACCTCGCTTGACGGGCGCCCGCCCGGTCGGCGAGGATCCCGGGCATGGAATCCGGCACCGTTCTGGTCTGCCGCCTGCACGTCGATCTGCGACGCCAGGCGAGTTCCATCTGTGCCTGTTGATCCAGCCCTCTCCCGCCGGCCCCGCCCTGTGACCTCCGCCAGGGTCCGCGCCGCGCACTCCTGATCCGCACCACCGCCCCCCGGTCCGCCGTCCGGTCCCGGGGCCGTGCGGTTCGCCGTCGCCGCTCCGCCGCATCCCTCTGCTGCTGCCGCTGCCGCACACCCGGCTCCGGCCCGACCCGAGGACACCCCGATGAGCCTGGACCTCGTACTGTCCGACCCGGACGCCCCCGACTCCGCTCGTACCGCCGACGCCCGTTCCACCGACGCCCCCGCCCTCCCCGTCCGCCCCGCTGCCGTCCACGCCTCCGCCGCACCCTCCGTGCAGGGACCGGACGGCGCCGGCCGGGGCCGCGGCCTGCTGTCGCCGAGCGTGCTGCGCGGGATCGTCCGCGAGCTGGCCGAGCAGCCCGACCGGTGGATCCACCTGGTCCGGCTCTCCACCGAGGAGCGCTGGTACCGGCGGCTGGCCGGCGACGAGGACCACGAGGTGTGGCTGATCAGCTGGCTGCCCGGGCAGTCGACCGGCTTCCACGACCACGGCGGCTCGCGGGGCGCGTTCACCGTGGCGCTCGGCGAGTTGGAGGAGCTGTCGCTGGGCGGACCGGACCACGACCTGCTGGTCCGCCGGATCAACTCCGGCACCGCGCGCTCCTTCGGCCCCAAGTACGTGCACGACGTGCGCAACACGGCGTCCGGGCCGGCGGTGACCATCCACGCGTACTCGCCGCCGCTGAGTTCCATGGCGCACTACGACCTGCGGGCCGGCGGGCTCGTCCGTACTTCGGTGGAAGGACCCGAGCAGTGGTGACGACGATCGACGACCTGGTGGAGCGGGCGCGCGAGGGCGTCCACCGGCCGCGCGGCCCGGAGGCGTACGAGGCGCAGCGGGCGGGCGCGCTGCTGGTGGACATCCGGCCGGCGGCGCAGCGGGCGGCCGAGGGGGAGATCCCGGGGGCGCTGGTGATCGAGCGCAACGTCCTGGAGTGGCGGCTGGATCCGGCGGGCAGCCACCGCATCCCGGAGGCGACCGGCTACGGGGTCGAGGTGATCGTGGTCTGCTCGGCGGGGTACGCGTCGAGCCTGGCGGCGGCCTCGCTGCGCGAGCTGGGGCTGCACCGGGCGACCGATCTGGACGGCGGCTTCGTGGGGTGGGCCGCCGACGGACTGCCGACCACCGGCGGCAGTTGACGCTGCACCCGGCGACGGGCGACGCGGATGACCGGGATGCGGAGGAATCCGCCCGGATCCGCGTCGTTCCGGTGCGACCCGTGGGAAATCACGGACAGGAGATGATCCAGGTCATAGTCTGATCAGAGTTTCCGCCGGTCCGATGCCGGGCAGCCACGCGGGCGGAGAACGCCCGGGCAGCCGAGCATGACGATCCGTCAGGACGGGTCGGCGCGCCGCCGGCTGCCGACGACCGAGCCAACGGCGCCCCCGCGGGCGCCTCGACGAGGAAACCGCTGTGATCAGATTCGAGGGCGCCGGCAAGCGCCACCCGGACGGCACGATCGCCGTCGAGGGCATCGACCTGGACGTTCCGACCGGACGGACCACCGTCCTGGTCGGCCCCTCCGGCTGCGGGAAGACCACCCTGCTGCGGATGGTGAACCGGATGGTCGAGCCGACCTCGGGGCGGGTGCTGCTGGACGGGCGCGACGTCGCCGGACTGGACCCGGCCAAGCTGCGCCGCGGCATCGGCTACGTGATCCAGCAGGCGGGCCTCTTCCCGCACCGGCGGGTGATCGACAACATCGCCACCGTGCCCCGGCTGCTCGGCTGGGACCGCCGCCGGGCCCGCGCCCGCGCCGCCGAACTGCTGGAACTCGTCGGTCTGGCACCGGAGACCGCCCGGCGCTACCCCTTCCAGCTCTCCGGCGGCCAGCAGCAGCGCGTGGGGGTGGCCCGGGCGCTGGCGGCCGACCCGCCGGTGCTGCTGATGGACGAGCCGTTCAGCGCCGTCGACCCGGTGGTGCGCGCCGGGCTGCAGGAGGAACTGCTGCGCCTGCAGTCCGAGTTGCACAAGACGGTGCTGTTCGTCACGCACGACATCGAGGAGGCCGTCCGGCTCGGCGACCAGGTGGTGGTGCTGCGCGAACGCGGCCGGATCGCCCAACTCGCCGATCCGCACACCCTGCTGACGGCCCCAGCGGACGACGGCGTGGCCGCGTTCCTGGGCCGCGACCGCGGGCTGCGCGGCCTGGGCCTGCGCCCGGCCGCCGCGGTCGCCGTCCGGCCGGTGGCCGAGGGACTGCGCTACGGCAGCTGGGAGTTGGCGGTCGACGACGAGCGGCGCCCGATCGGCTGGATCGACCGCGCCGCGGTCACCGCCGAACTCCTTCCGGCGGCCGGCTACCGGCCCGCGGCCGACACCCTGCGCACCGCGCTGGACGCCGCCGTGCTCTCTCCCGCCGGGGTCGCCGTCGCGCTCGACGACGAGGGCCGGGCCACCGGCACCGCGAGCCGCGAGGCCGTCCTAGCCGCGCTCGCCGACCTGCCGCCCGGCCCCGCCCGGCCGGAGGAACAGCCGGGCGTCGCAGAGGAGCGGGGCGTCGCGGAGAAGCGGCCGGGCGTCGCGGAGGAGCGGGGCGTCGCGGAGGCCGTCCCGATAGCGGCCGGCGAACCGGAGGGTCCGACCGGTGGACGATGAACCGCTCGTCCGGTGGTACTGGATCGGCGACCACCTCGGCTACCTCGGCGACCTGCTGCTCGACCACGCCGTGATCTCCCTGGTGCCGGTGCTGATCGGGCTGCTGGCCGCCGTGCCGCTGGGCCTGGCCTGCACCCGGTTCCCCCGGCTCTACCAGCCGCTCGCCGCCGTCTTCAACATCGTCTACGCGCTGCCCTCGCTGGCCGTCTTCGTGGTGCTCATCCCCTACACCGGACTGGCCACCCGGGAGACCGTGATGGTGCCGCTGACCTTCTACGCCCTCGCCGTGCTGCTGCCGACCACGGTGGACGGGCTGCGCGCCGTCCCGGAGTCGGTGCGGCAGGCGGCCACCGCGATGGGGTACGGGCCGTGGCACCGGCTGGCCTCGGTGGAACTGCCCGCCGCCGTCCCGTACCTGCTCGCCGGGCTGCGGGTGGCGGCGGTGGCCAGCATCTCGCTGGCCAGCGTGGGCGCGCTGGTCGGCCGGGGCGGGCTGGGCTACCTCTTCATCGACGGCTTCCAGCGGACCTTCCCGACCCCGATCGTGGCCGGCATCGCGCTGATCGCCGCCCTGGCGCTGGCCGTCGACCTGCTGCTGGTCGGCGCCCGCCGGGTGCTCGCACCGTGGGCCGTCCGGGAGAAGGGAGCGGGCCGGTGAACTGGCTCTCCTGGCTGGGCGACTTCTTCTCCTCGCCCGACCGCCGCAGCGGCAGCAACGCGATCCTGCACCGGGTGGCCGAGCACCTGCTGCTCTCCGGCGAGGCCCTGCTGTACGCGGCCGTGCTGGCCGTCCCGCTCGGTCTGGTGATCGGCTACACCGGACGCGGCGCCACCGCGGTGACCGCGCTGGCCGGTGCCGCCCGGGCCCTGCCGACCCTCGGCCTGGTCACCCTGGCGGTGCTGCTCGCCGGGGTCGGCGACACGGCCGTCCTGGTGCCGCTGGTCGCGCTGGCCGCGCCGCCGCTGCTGGTGGCCGCGGTGGAGGGGGTGCGCGGCACCGATCCCGACGTCCGCGACGCAGCGCGCGGGGTCGGGCTGACCCACCCCCAGGTGCTCTGGCAGGTCTGCATCCCGGCCGCGCTGCCGGCCCTGCTGGCCGGCTTCCGGACCGCAACCGTGCAGGTGGTCGCCACCGCCACGGTCGCCGCGTACGTGGGCCTCGGCGGGCTCGGCCGGTACGTGATCGACGGCCTGGCCACCCGCGACTTCGCGGTGACGGTGGGCGGCGCGCTGCTGGTGGTGCTGCTCGCGGTCGGCGCCCAGCTGTTCTTCGCCCTGCTCGCCCGGTTCGCGCTCCCGCCGGGACTGCGGGCCGGGCGCCGGAAGGGCTGACCTCCGGTCGTACCGCCGCCGGCCGACGGCCGCCGGTGTCCATCCCACCCCTCGAAAGGATCGTCCCACCATGTCGACACAGATCCGCCGGGCGCTCGCCCTCACCACGCTGGCCGCCCTGGCACTCGGGGCCACCGCCTGCGGCTCCTCGGCCGACAACCCGCTGGGCGGCGCCGGTTCCTCGGCCGCCGGGGCCTCGGGGGCCGCCTCCGGAGGCGGTTCGACCGTCGTGGTCGGCTCGGCGAACTTCCCGGAGAACGTGCTGCTCGGCTCGATCTACTCGCAGGCGCTGAAGGCCAAGGGCGTCAAGGTCGAGGAGAAGTTCAACATCGGCAGCCGCGAGGTGCTCTACGGGCAGGTGCAGAACGGCAGCCTCACCGTGCTGCCGGAGTACAACGGCGCCCTGCTCGGCTACCTCGACCCGAAGACCACCGCCGCCACCAAGGCGGAGGTCAACGCGGCCCTGGCCAAGGCGCTGCCGGCCTCGCTCGGGATACTGGACTCCGCGCCCGCCGAGGACAAGGACTCACTGAGCGTCAGCAAGGAGACCGCCGACAAGCACGGTCTGAAGACCATCGCCGACCTCGCCGCGAAGTCCGGCGAGTTCGCCATCGGCGGGCCGCCGGAGTTCAAGTCGCGCCGCGAGCAGCAGTTCAAGGACGTCTACGGGCTGACCTTCAAGGAGTGGAAGCCGACCGGCGAGACCACCGCGAACGCGCTGAAGGACGGCGCGATCCAGGTCGGCAACGTGTTCACCACCGACCCGAAGATCGTCCAGCTGAAGCTGGTCGCGCTGGAGGACCCGAAGAACCTGTTCGGCGCCCAGAACGTCACCCCGCTGGTCAACAAGGCCGGGGTGGACGCCAAGGCGACCGCCGCGCTCAACGCGGTGTCGGCGAAGCTGGACACCGCCGGGCTGACGGCGCTGATGAAGCGGGTCGCCGTCGACAAGGAGGACCCGTCGGCGGTGGCCAAGGACTGGCTGAAGGCCAACGGCCTGGGCTGACGGCCCGGGACGGCGACCGACGGCGACGGCCCGCAGGGGCGGACCGCACCGACGGGACGCCGGCGACGGCCCGGGGGCGGAGCGCCGCTCCCGGGCCGTCGGGATCTTCCCTTCGATGCCGCGGACATGACAGTGTGGCGGCATGCGCACTCGCCTCCTCGCCGCCACCCTCACGGCGCTCGCCACGGTGGGGCTCGCCGCCTGCTCCGGATCCGGCTCCGACACCGCCGCCGGGACCCCGAGCGCCTCCCCCACCGCAGCGTCGTCGACGACCGCGCCCGCCGGCGGCTCCCCCACCGCCGCACCGACCGGGCCCGCCGACGCCACCACCCCGGCCACCACCCCCGCCGGCACCCCGGGCCCGACCGCCGAGGGCTCCGCCCCCGCCAAGCCCGCCCCGCCGTCCGACGCCGGACTGCCGGCCAAGCCGAACGCGGACCTCACAGCCAAGGTGGTCACCGCACTGGAGGCGATCGACCCGGCCATCGTCGGCGGCAAGCCCGAGCAGGCCGTCGACCGGGCCCGCAACCAGTGCCAGGCGATGTACCAGTTCCCGAAGGACCGTGCCAAGCTGGTCGAACTGACCCAGCAGCGCTTCACCTCCCCCGAGCACCCGCAGGGGTTCGGGCCGGAGAAGTCCGAGAAGATCCTGGAGGCCCTGCGCGCCACGCTCTGCCCGGCGGCGCCCGCGTCCAGGTGACGCCTCCCCAGAACCGCCCGGTGTCCTGAGCACCGGACGGGCCGTGGCCGCGCACCCCCGCCGGGTCGCGCGGCCACGGACACCCCCCGCGACCGGGTCAGCGGAAGCGGGAGCTGCGGACCGGGCCGCTGGAGCGGCAGCGGTCCCGCGGACCGGCCGACCAGCGGGCCGCGACCGAGCGGACGAAGTCCGCCAGGGCCCCGTCCGGATCCGCCGGCGTCTCCCCGTCGCCCTCGTCCTGGGTCGGATCGGCGGCCAGGACCTCCGCCGCCAGTTCCTCGGCCGGCCGGTCGTCCACCGTGCCGTCGAGCTGCTCCCAGGGCGCCTTGACCACCTGGCCGAGCAGCCCGGAGACGTCCGCCGAGACGGCGGGGGTGTCCGTCCAACAGGTCGCGTGCTCGTACAGCACCTCGCCCGGCGCCCGCTCCACCAGCCGGGCCACCAGCGCGCCGTCCACCGCACCCAGGTCGTACGCGACCACCAGGGCGTCCGCGGTGCCCGGCCGGTACGGGGCCGCGGGCAGGCCGAACAACTCGGCGGCGGCCAGCCCCAGCGCCCGGCTGGAGCGGTCCGGCAGCAGGGCGACCGACCGCGGCCGGGAACCCGCCGCGTCCAGCACCACCCGCAGCCGCTCCAGCGCGTGCCGGCAGTGCGTGAACCCGTCCTGCAGGAAGGCCCAGCGGCCGGTCATCCCCGCCGCGAAACCGTACGGGGAGAGGGTGGCCAGCACACCGCCGGTCAGCACGAAGTGCCAGGCGCGCAGGGCCCGGTGGTCCAACGCCTCCGGGCCGAGGAGGTCGGCGCGGGCCAGGGCCCGGCCGAGCCGGTCCGCGGCGGGCTGCCAGGGCCCGGCCGGGGCGGACAGGCCGTCGAAATCGCGTCGGGCGGCGGCCTGGTCACCGGCCATCAGGGCGTTGTAGGCCAGCAGGTAGCGTTCCGGCCAGTCGCGCAGGGCGGCCTCGTGGCGGCGCAGAACGGCCGCGGCCTCGCCGTGCCGCTCGTCGTCCTCCAGGGCGGTGGCGAGTTCGGCGAGCACCTTCCGCAGCTCCCCCTCGTCCCGGCCCCGGACCCGGGCGGGCAGGCCGCGCGGTTCGGCGGCCAGCCGCAGCGCCTCGGTGAGCGGGGGAACGGCGAGGAAGGAGGCACCGCGCTCGACGCAGGCGTAGCCGTACCGGTAGAGCGCGGCCCCGTCCGCGGGGGCGGCGACCACCGCGCCCGCCGCCTCGGCGAGGTCCTCGAACCCGGCACCCGCGGCCAGCCGCTCGACCAGCGGGGCCGCCGCCGTGGCGGGCAACTCGTCGACCACGGACCGTAGTTCGCGCAGCGCGGCGGCAGCGTCGCCGGCCTCCAGCCGGGTCCAGGCGGTGTCGAGCGGGTTCGTCACAGAAGGTACCTCCGAAGCAGTGGGAGCAGGGGGATCGGTGCGAGCAGGGGGAGCGGTGGGAGCGGTGCCGGGCCGCGGGCGCGCCGGAGCGGGCCGGTGGGCGGCGGGCGCGGGCGGGCCCGGAGCGGACGGGGTGCCCGGTGGGGCGGAGGCGGTCGGCCGGTCCGGTGCGGCGGGCAGCGGGGCACGGCTCGGGACGGCGGAACGCGGAACGGCAGGGCGGTGGCCCGAACGGGGGACCGCGGCGGTGGGAGCCGGATCGCTGCGGGCGCACGGCGCCGGCGCAGGGCCGCCGGTGGACGGCGGCAGGGCGGGGCTCACCGGCTCGGGCGGTGGCCGCCCTTCCTGGAGGAGTCACTCATGGGCGCGATCATGTCGGACCGCGCCGCGCCCGCGCAACCGGATTCGGCGGCGGCCCGGACGGCCCGGACGGCCCGGACGGCTCGGACGGCTCGGACGGCTCGGGCTCCCCGCGGCGGGGCCGAACGGCGGGTGCGCGCGGTGACGGGCGCCGTGGCGGCGCCCGAACGGCGCGGGGACCGAACGGCGCGGGGACCGAACGGCGCGGGGACCGAACGGCGCGGGGCCCCGCCGCCGAGCGGTGGGGCCCCCGCGGACCGGACTGCGGGTCAGACGGCGGACTGCAGGTCAGCGGCCGGCTGCCGCCGGCAGAGTGCCAGGAACACCACCGCCGCGAGCACCGCGTTGGCCAGCACGACCACCCCGAGCAGCGCCGCCGACGGCTCGCCGCCGAGGCTGCTCAGCGGCGCCATCAGCGCACCGCAGAGGAAGGTGCCGGTGCCGATCAGCGCCGAGGCCGAGCCCGCCGACTGCGGCGGCACCAGACTGAGCGCCTGCGCCGCCGAGTTCGGCATCACCACACCCAGACTGCCCATCAGGACGAACAGCGTCGCGCTCACCGCGACCAGGCCGCCGTCCCACACCGCCGTCACCATGACCAGCACCACCCCGGCGGCCACCAGCACCGCCAGCCCGCTGAGCATCAGCGCCCGGCCGGTGAAGCGCTGCGCCAGCACCCGGCCGTTCAACTGGTTGACCCCGACCAGCGCCAGTGAGTTCAGGCCGAACAGCAGCCCGTAGGTTTGCGGGGACACCTGGTACACGTGCTGGAGCACCGTCGAGGAGCCGCTGATGTAGCCGAACAGCGCACCGAACGAGAAGGTGCTGGTCAACGCCAGGCCCAGGAACCGGCGTTCGCGCAGCAACCCGCCCATGGTCCGCAGGGTGGCGCCCAGCCCGCCGCCGCGCCGGGACTCCGGGGGCAGCGTCTCGCGCAGCCCCAGCACCGCCACCACCGTCAGCAGCAGACCCAGCGCGGCCAGCACCCCGAAGGTGCCCCGCCAGGAGGTGACCCGCATCAGCTGCGAACCGATGATCGGCGCGAGGATCGGGGCGAGCCCGGATATCAGGCTGATCGAGGCGAGGAAGCGCAGCATCGCCACCCCCTCGAACCGGTCGCGGGCCACCGCCCGTCCGATCACCAGGCCGGCGGCCCCGGCCGCGCCCTGGACGAAGCGGCCGGCCACCAGCACCGTCAGGTTCGGGGCGTAGACGCAGACCAGGGTGGCCAGGGTGTAGACGACGAGCCCGGCGAGCAGCGGGGGCCGGCGGCCCAGCCGGTCGCTGAGCGGCCCGAAGATCAGCTGCCCGGCGGCGACCCCGAACATCGAGAAGGTGAGGGTGAGCTGCACCGCCGCAGGCTCGGCGGCGAAGTCGGCGGCGATCGCGGGCAGGCCCGGCAGGTAGAGGTCGGTGGTCAGCGGGCCGAGCGCGACCAGACCGCCGAGCACGGCGACGGTCGCCCGACCGGGCCGGCCGGCGGCTTCCCGACCGGTGCGGTCGGGCTCGCCACTGGCAGGGTCGGTCGACGTCTCGCCGGGGGCATCGGCGGTCGGACCAGGCATGGGGCTCCTCACGGGACGGGCGGGGGTCACTGCTCCGTCCTACCCCAGCCCCCTCGGGCCCCGACACCCGGGGTCGGCCGCGTGGATCATCGACGGCCCGACCCCGGCCCCGCTGGCGTCCGCCCCGGTGGCGTCCGGCCTCAGTGGCGGCCGGTGCGCGCGGCGGCCTGGACGGCGGCGCCGTCCTGCCAGGCGTAGAGCTGATCGCCGGCCACGGTGACGTTGTAGTGGCCGCAGGTGCCGGTGCGCTTGGCCGCGACGTCGGTCGGGAACCAGCCCGCCCTGAGGCGGACGGTCACCGCGGTGGTCCGGCCGGTCTCGGTGGCGGTGCACCCCGCGGGGAGCCGCCCGCCGGGCACGGTGGCGCGCAGCAGGCGGTCGTCGCCGCTGGTGGAGCGCAGGTACTGGACCGCGCGCGCGTCGTCGGGCAGCCAGGACGGCGGCACCGCCCGGCGGTCCGCCTTGGCCTCGGTGCCGGTCGCGTACGCGGTCTGCTCGCGGGTGCGGCCGTCGTACCAGTCGGACACCCGGGGACCGACCGCCACCGCGGCGACCGCGACCGCCATCCCCGTACCCGCCACCCCGACGACGAGCTTGCTCACGATGCCCCTCATGCCGTCCTGTCCTCTCCGTTTCCGCGGCGTTCCGGGGTGCTCCCCGGGTGGGTCCGCCGACCGTGCTCCCATCCTGGCGGGGCCGACCGCGCCCGGTCGTCCCCTCCAGGTCGCGTTCCGCCCTCCGACCCACGGGGTGGCGTCTCCACCCTGAGGAGTACGACGGGCCGGACCGGCCTCGGGGTTGCCTCCCCGGCAGGGACTTTCCGCCCGGGGTGCCGCGGGGCCGGTCCGGACCCGCGGCGGGCGCATCAGCGCGGCCGGACGAAGCGCCGGTCCGCGGGTGCCAGCCGGTCGGCGGGCCCGGCGGCGCAGTGGTCGGCCCGCCCGCCGTCCGGCGGGTGTGCGCGCGGCAGGCGGCTGCCGTCCGGGTACACGGCCGGCGGGAAGGACTTGTCGGCGGGCGGCTTGACGAAGGCCGGTTCGCGCAGCCCCGGGCGTCGGCGAGGGTGGCCGCGGCGGGCGGCCTCCCCGGCCAGCAGGACCGTGGTGGAGGTCTGCTGGGCGGAGGTCAGGAGGACCCCGGGCGCGCTGGTCACTGCGGGGCGCCGAAGGTGTGCACGACCTCGATCCGGCCGACGATGTGGCGGTTGAACTCCGCCAGCTCCTCGGCGGGCACCCAGAGTTCGAGGATGGTCCGGCCGCCGGCCTGCCGCACCGGGTAGCGGGCCAGGAAAGCGGTCTCCACCTCGAAGCGGGTGACGTGGCCGACGCCGGAGGCCGGCACGTTCCAGTCGCGGGCGATCCGGATGGCGTAGTCCTCGTTCAGCACCGGGTAGAAGATCGGCTGGTCGGGCAGCCGGGGCGGCCAGGCGCGCCGGTCGGCGGCCTCGACCAGGGCGAGTTCCCGGGGGCCGGTGGGGCGCCAGAGGGTCGTGGTCGGGGTTCCGGTCATGGGCAGCGACGGTAGCCGGGCCGCGAACGGCCCGGCCAGCGGTTTTCGGACGGCGGCGGTCCCGCGCGGCACCCCTGGAGGGACGGGCGGGGGGCACGGCTCAGCGGTAGGCGGCCTCGCCGGTGATGGTCTCGCCGAGGACCAGCGTGTGGATCTCGCTGGTGCCCTCGTAGGTCAGCACCGACTCCAGGTTGTTGGCGTGCCGCAGCACCGGGTACGCGGTGGTGATGCCGTTGGCGCCCAGCACCGTGCGGGCGCTGCGGGCGATCTCCAGCGCGGTCCGGACGTTGTTGAGCTTGCCGAAGCTGATGTGCGCGGGGCGGGCGGCGCCCTGGTCCTTGAGCCGGCCGATCCGCAGCGCGACCAGGTACGCCTTCTCGACCTCCAGCATCATGTCGACCAGCTTCTGCTGGGTGAGCTGGAAGCCGGCGATCGGGCGGTCGAACTGGGTCCGGGACTTCGCGTAGTCGAGGGCGGCCGTGTAGCAGTCGCGGGCGGCACCGACGGTGCCCCAGAGGATGCCGTAGCGGGCCTCGCCGAGCGAGGAGAGCGGTCCGCGCAGCCCGGTGACGCCCGGCAGCACAGCGTCGGCGGGCAGCACGACCTCGTCGAAGGCGAGTTCGCTGGTGACGGAGGCCCGCAGGGAGAGCTTGCCGGGCACGTCGGTCGCGGTGAATCCGGGCATGCCGGGCTCCACGAGGAAGCCGCGCACGCCGTCGTCGGTCTGCGCCCAGACCACCGCGACGTCGGACACCGAGCCGTTGGTGATCCACATCTTGCTGCCGGAGAGCACCCAGTCGGTGCCCTTGCGGCGGGCCCGGGTGCGCATGTCGGCGGGGTCGGAGCCGACGTCCGGTTCGGTGAGGGCGAAGCAGCCGATGAGTTCGCCGGCGGCCAGGCCGGGCAGCCAGCGCTGCTTCTGCTCCTCGCTGCCGAAGGCGTGGACGGAGCGCATCGCGAGCGAGCCCTGGACGGAGACGAAGCTGCGCAGCCCGGAGTCGGCGGCCTCCAGCTCCATGCAGGCGACGCCGTACTCGACGGCGGTGGAGCCGGTGCAGCCGTAGCCGTCGAGGTGCATGCCGAGGACGCCCAGCGCGCCGAGTTCGGGCGCGAGTTCGCGGGCCGGGAAGACGCCGCGCTCAAACCAGTCGCCGACGCGGGGGCGGATCCGCTCGTCGGCCCACGCCCGCACGGTGTCGCGGATGAGCCGCTCCTCGTCGGTGAGGAGGTCGCCGACGGCGAGCAGGTCGGCGGGGTCGATCCGGGTCGGCTTCGTCACGGACGCTCCTTGTAGTCTTCGGCGGGGACCGGTTCGGGGTGGCACCGGTCGCAGGTGCCGGTTCGCGGGTACCCGCGAGTATGGCGTACGCCGCCCGGCCCGGGACCGGCGTGCGCGAGGGAGTGAGCATGTTCACGATCGCACGACTGACCCCGGCCGAACTGGCCTCCGCCGCACCGGAGCTGGGCGGGCTGCTGGTCGACACGGTGGCCGACGGCCACTCCCTCGGCTTCCTCCACCCGCTCGACCCGGCCGAGGCCACCGCCTGGTGGCGGGCGCTCGGCCCGGACCTCGGGGCCGGGGGCGTACTGCTCTGGACGGCCCGCGCGGACACCGACGGCCGGCTGGTCGGCACCGTCCAGCTCCGCCCCGCGCAGACCGCCAACGGCCGGCACCGCGCGGAGGTCGCCAAGCTGATGGTGGACCCGGCGGCCCGCGGGCAGCGCCTCGGCAAGCGTTTGCTCGCCGTGCTGGAGGAGACCGCCGCCGCACGGGGGATCCGGCTGCTGGTGCTGGACACCGCGACCGGCAGCCCGGCGGAGGGGTTCTACGCGACGTCCGGGTGGACGCCGGCGGGCAGCGTGCCCGACTACGCGGCCGACCCCGCGGGCGAACTGCACGCCACGACGATCTTCTACAAGGCGCTCGCGCCCCGGGAGCCGGCGGCCGGGTAGCCGGCCCGGTCGGCCACCGCCGCGCCCGGGGCACGGCGGACCGCGCGCCCGGTCCGGGCCTGCCGCCGCGGGCCCACTCGACGCCGCAGGCCCACTCGACGCCGCGGGCCTACTCGACGCCGCAGAGCCGCAGCAGCGCGGTCGTCCCCACGGCGGCCACCACGACCAGCGGGAACGGCGCCCGCCGCAGCGCCAGCACCAGGGCGACCAGCACGCCGGCCGGGCGGGCCCACCCGGCGAAGTCCTGGCCCTGGGTGAGTGCGCCGGTGGCGACCAGCGCGACCAGCAGGACGGCCGCCGCTACCGACAGCAGGCGCTGCACCCGGTCGGGGACGGTCAGCCGGTGGCCGAGCAGCGGCCCGGCCAGGCGGAAGGCGAGGGTGCCGACGGCCAGCAGGCCGATCGCGTACAGGGGCATCATCGGAGCTCCTCCGACACGGGTTCGGGCGCGGGGGCGGCCGGGCGGCGGGCCGCCAGCAGTCCGACCAGCGCCAGCAGGACGGGCAGTCCGGCGGGCAGGAACGGCGTCGCCGCGATCGCGGCGGCCGCGCCGATCAGCGCGGCGTTGCGCGTCGGACGGTCGGAGAGCGCGGGCAGGACCAGGGCGAGCAGCACGGCCGGGAACGCGGCGTCGAGCCCGAGCGCGTCGGTGTCGCCGATCAGGCCGCCGGCCGCCGCGCCGAGCAGGACGGCGAGGTTCCAGACCGCGAACAGGGCGATCCCGCAGACCCAGTGGGCGGCGCGCCGGCTGCGCCGGTCCGGCTGCCGGAGCGTGAAGGCCACCGTCTCGTCGGTCATCAGGTGCGCACCGAACAGCCGCTGCCACCACGGACCGACCACCGCGTCGGCGACGGTGAAGCCGAACGGCAGCATCCGGGCGTTGAGCACCAGGCCGGTGGCGACCGCGGCGAGCGGCCCGCCGCCGGCCAGCACCACCCCGACGGCCGCGAACTGGGCACCGCCGGCGAACACCAGGACGGACAGCGCGACCGGCACCCAGAGCGGGAGGCCGCCGGAGACGCTGATCGCGCCGAAGGAGGCGCCGACGAGGGCGTCGGCGACGCAGACCAGGGCGATGTCGCGCAGGGTCGCCCGGTCCAGGACGTGCAGGGCAGACGGCCCCCACCTGGTTGTTCGTGACAGCGAACGCATGTCCAGTAGAGTGAACGGACAAGGGGGCGTTCGTCAAGGCGAACGCACGGACGTCTGGAGCGAACGCGGATGGACAGCAACACTTCGAACGGCACCGGGACCGCGGGGGGCGCGGGGAACGGCACGGGGAACGGCGCGGGAAGCGGCGCGGGAAGCGGCACGGGGAACGGCGCGGGGAACGGCCGGAGGGCCGCCGGCGACGGCGCGTCGCAGCACGGCGGCACCGAGCTGATCGCCCTGATCGCCGCCGCGATCCGGCGCGAACGCGAGCGCAGCGGACTCTCGATGACCGAACTCGCCCGCCGGGCCGGCATCGCCAAGTCCACCCTCTCCCAGCTGGAGTCCGGCGCGGGCAACCCGGGCGTGGAGACCCTCTGGTCGCTCGGCGTCGCCCTGGACGTGCCGTTCAGCCGGCTCGTCGACCCGCCCCGGCCCGCGGTGCGGGTGATCCGTGCGGGCGAGGGCCCGGCCACCCACTCCGAGCGCGCCGACTACGCCGCCACACTGCTCGCCTCCTGCCCGCCCCACGCCCGCCGGGACGTCTTCCGGATCGACGCCGAGCCGGGCGAGACCCGCGCCTCCGAACCGCACATGCCGGGCACCGTCGAGCACGTGGTGCTGGGCGCGGGCCGGGCCCTGGCCGGGCCCCCCGAGGCGCCGGTCGAACTGCGCCCGGGCGACTACGTCTCGTACCCCGGCGACGTGCCGCACATCTTCCGGGCGCTGGAGCCGGGGACCCTGGCGGTCATCGTGATGGAGCACGTCTGACGGTGCGCGGCGGCAGGCCGGGCGGAGGTGCCCGACCCTCGCGCCCGACGGCGGCGCCGGGGGTCTCGGCGGCGCCGGGGGTGCCCGGACCTCGCACCCGACGACCGGTCTCGCGTCCGAGGGTTGCCCGGGCCGAGCGCGCCGTCCTAGGTTGATCGTGATCGCCGATCCCTGATCACCCCGGAGGCCCCGCCGTGCCCGCGCCCACGACAGCTGCCGTCAGCATCACCGTCGCCGTCGCCCAGCCCCCGAGCGCGGAGGCCGGTCTGCCGGACACCGTGGCCGTCAACGTCGAGCGCCACGCGGCGGCCGTCCGGGAGGCCGGGACCCGGCTGGTGGTGTTCCCCGAGCTGTCGCTGACCGGCTACGACCTGGCCGCCCCCGCCCTCACCCCCGACGACCCGCGGCTCGCCCCGTTGGTCGCGGCCTGCACCGAGACCGGCTCGGTGGCACTGGTCGGCGCGCCGGTGCGGGAGGCGGACGGGCGCGAGTACCTCGCCACGCTCGCGGTCTGCGCCGAGGGCGTCGCCCCGGTGTGCCGCAAGACCTTCCTGCACGGCGCCGAGGCCGACCGGTTCGCGCCCGCCGACGCCCCGGCCGTCCTGGAGCTGGACGGCCTGCGACTGGGGCTGGCGATCTGCGCCGACGCGTCCTTCCCCGAGCACGCCGAGCGGCTGGCCGCTCTGGGCGTGGACGCGTACGTCGCCTCCACCCTGTACGGCGCGGACGCCGGCCAACTCGCCCGGCGCGACAGCCAGCTGCGGGACCGGGCCGCCGCGCACGGGGTGTGGGCGGTGCTGTCGACCGCGGCCGGCCCGAGCGGGGAGTACCCGGAGACCTCGGGCGGCTCGGGCTTCTGGGCCCCGGGCGGCGAGCGGGTCGCGCAGGCCGGCGCGGAGCCCGGGACACTCGTTCGAGTGACGATCGGCCGGGCCGGAAATACCCGGGGCGCCGAATCGGCTGTCCTGGTCGACAGGTGATCGACAGCCGACACGGAGGAGGGGCGCGCCATGGGTGAGCAGGTCGCGGGCGAGCAGGTCGCGGGCGAGCGGGCGGAGTACCGGGTCGAGCACGACTCGATGGGCGAGGTGCGGGTGCCGGCCGCGGCCAAGTGGCAGGCGCAGACGCAGCGCGCGGTGGAGAACTTCCCGGTCTCCGGCCAGCGGCTGGAGCGGGCGCACATCGCCGCGCTGGCGCGGATCAAGGCGGCGGCGGCCCGGGTGAACGCCCGGCTCGGGGTGATCGACGAGGAGACGGCGCAGGCCATCGCGGCGGCGGCCGACGAGGTGGCCACCGGCCGGTGGGACGCCGAGTTCCCGGTGGACGTGTTCCAGACCGGATCCGGCACGTCCTCCAACATGAACGCCAACGAGGTGATCGCGACCCTCGCCGGCGAGCGGCTGGGCCGTCCCGTCCACCCCAACGACCAGGTCAACGCCAGCCAGTCGTCCAACGACGTCTTCCCGTCCTCGATCCACATCGCGGCGACGGCGGCCGTCAGCCACGACCTCATACCGGCCCTGGAGCACCTGGCGGAGGCGCTGGAGCGCAAGGCCGCCGAGTTCTCCGGGGTGGTCAAGTCCGGCCGGACGCACCTGATGGACGCCACGCCCGTCACCCTCGGCCAGGAGTTCGGCGGGTACGCCGCCCAGGTCCGGCACGGGCGGGAGCGGCTGCTGGCCACCCTGCCCCGGGTCGCCGAACTGCCCCTGGGCGGTACGGCCGTGGGCACCGGCATCAACACCCCGCCCGGGTTCGCGGCGGCCGTGATCGAGGAGGTCGCCCGGGCCACCGACCTGCCGCTGACCGAGGCCCGCGACCACTTCGAGGCCCAGGGCGCCCGGGACGGCCTGGTCGAGCTGAGCGGGCAGCTGCGCACCATCGCGGTCGGCTTCACCAAGATCGCCAACGATCTGCGGTGGATGGGCTCCGGTCCGCGCACCGGCCTGGCGGAGATCAACCTGCCGGACCTCCAGCCCGGTTCGTCGATCATGCCGGGCAAGGTCAACCCGGTGCTGCCCGAAGTGGTCCTGATGGTCGCCGCCCAGGTCGTCGGGAACGACGGCACCGTCACGGTGGCCGGC
Source organism: Kitasatospora sp. NPDC054939 (assembly GCF_053610105.1). Lineage (NCBI taxonomy): Bacteria > Bacillati > Actinomycetota > Actinomycetes > Kitasatosporales > Streptomycetaceae > Kitasatospora > Kitasatospora sp. NPDC054939. Next base: position 136,808 of record NZ_JBSGXP010000003.1, read on the forward strand.
GCGAGCGGCAACTTCGAGCTGAACGTGATGCTCCCGGTGATCGCCCGCAACGTGCTGGAGTCGGTGCGGCTGCTGGCCAACAGCGCCCGCCTGCTGGCCGACCGCACGGTGGACGGCATCACCGCCAACGTCGACCGGGCCCGCGAGTACGCGGAGTCCTCCCCGTCGGTGGTCACCCCGCTCAACCGGTACATCGGCTACGAGGAGGCCGCCAAGGTGGCCAAGCAGGCCCTCGCCGAGCGGAAGACGATCCGTCAGGTGGTCCTGGAGCGCGGGTACCTGGAGGAGGGGAAGCTCACCCGGGAGCAGCTCGACGAGGCACTGGACGTCCTGCGGATGACCCACCCGTAGGCCCGCGCACCGGGCTGCGGCCCACGCCCGACGCCGCGGCCCGCAGGGCTGCGGGGTCGAGCCGGGGTGCGGGCGGGTGCCCGCACCCCGGCAGGGTCGGCTGGTCGGTGCTGTCGATCAGCCCGCCGCCCGGCCACGCCGGCCGAGCCGCATTGCCGCTCCGTTCGCCGTCATGGAGGCCATCGAGATCGCTGCGAGACCGAGCAGGCACATCAGACCGCCGGCGATCAGGCAGGTGACGATGTTCTTCCCTCGGTCGACCTCTCCGGAGACCACCCAGGGGGAGATGATCGTCCAGGCGCCGAGTGCGGTCGCCGCCCAGGCCCGTGCGTGGGTGCGCTCGTAGGCGGAGCCGTACCCGGCCATCAGCACGGAGTAGGCGAGGCCGACGATCAGGCAGGTGACGGTCAGCGTGCTGAAGGCGGTGAATCCGACGATCCAGGGGGAGGCTGCCAGGAAGAGCCCGCACAGCACGGCCAGGGCTTCGACTGCCTGGGCGCGCGGTGTCGCGGTGAGCCGCTCGTAGTGTTCGCGTAGTTCGACGATGTCCGGGTGGTGCTCCATGCCCATCGGAATCTGGGTAGACACCGATACCACCTCCTAGGTTCGGGAAGGCGCTTGCCCAGTACCCATTCTGGCGCCCTTCTAACGTTTTGCACCCTTTTGCCGCGTTTCACCAGGAAAGCGGCTGTGCAACGAGTTGCACAGCCGCTTCCGGTGACCCGCGGGTACGGAGGTCAGAAGGTGAGCTTCCAGCTGTTGATGTAGCCGGTGTCCTGCGCGGCCACGTCCTGCACCCGCAGCTTCCAGGTGCCGTTGGCGACCTCGGAGGAGGCGTTGACCGTGTAGGTGGCGATCACGTTGTCGGCCGAGTCGTTGCTGCTGGCGTTCTTCAGCCGGTAGGCACTGCCGTCCGGGGCGATCAGGTCGACCACCAGGTCGCCGCGCCAGGTGTGCTTGATGTCGACGTCGACCCGGAGCGTGGCGGGGGCGTTCCCGGTGCGGCCTGTGACGGCCACCGGGGACTCGACCGCCGCGCCGTTGTCCGGGATCTGGTAGTCGGCGGTGTTCTCGAAGACCGTCCCGGTCGGCGGGGTGCTGTCCTCGGCGGCGAGCGTCCAGATGCTGTGCGCGATGGCGTCGCTCATCCGGTCGAGGACGGTGTCGTTGATGTTGGAGGTGGTGTCGCAGGAGGAGTGGTAGCAGCGGTCGAACGGCTGACCCGCCGTCCCGCCCCACTTCGCCGCCTGAGCACTCGTCTTGTTGTAGTCGGCGCCGCTGAACAGGCCGCCGACCTTGATGCCGACGTTCTTGAACGAGGCGTGGTCCGACCGGCCGTCACCCTCGGTCTCGGGCTCGGTGGAGACCCCGAGGCCGGCGAAGTAGTCGCGGAAGAGCGAGTCGAGCCGGGTGTCGTCGTCGTAGACGAAGTAGCCCGGGTTCGGCGAGCCGATCATGTCGAAGTTCAGGTACGCGTCGATCTTCGAACGGTCCGCGGTGGTCAGCTTGTTGACGTAGTTGCGGGAGCCGATCATGCCGTACTCCTCGGCGCCCCACCAGCCGAAGCGGATGTGCTTGGTGGGCTTGAGGCCGGCCCGCGAGACGGCGAGGGCGGTCTCCAGGATGCCCGCCGAGCCGGAGCCGTTGTCGTTGATGCCCGGCCCGCTGCTGACAGAGTCCAGGTGGGCGCCGGCCATGACGACGTGGGACTCGTCCCCGCCGGGCCAGTCGGCTATCAGGTTGTAGCCGGTGGAGCCGTTGTAGGTGAAGGTCTGCAGCGTGGTGGTGTACCCCGCCGCGTCCAACTTGGCCTTCACGTAGTCGATCGAGGCCTTGTAGCCGGCCCGGCCGTGAGCACGGTTGCCGCCGTTGGCGCTCGCTATCGACTGCAGCTGCGCGAGGTGGGCCTTGACGTTGGCGACCGGGATGTCCGGTGCGGCGACGACGGCGGCCGAACCGACCTGCGCGGCAGCCGAACCGGCCGGGGCCGCGACCGGGCCGGGTGCGGCCAGGGCCGCGGGGGCGGACAGGGCGGCGGCGAGCGTGACGGCCGCCACCGCGGTGAAGCTGTTTCGGCGCAGGCGGGATCGCCGCGGGATGCGCTCGTTCAATGGAGGCTCCAGATTCTGGTGGGGCAGAACGGAACAAGCGCCAGGGAACTCGCGGAACAGGTACAGGGGCCGCGCCGCGAAGTTGACGCGACCATGATGATTGGGCCAAGTCGAGGTTCCGTCAAGGGATCCGGACAACCGGCAACGCATCCGCAACACCCGGGAAACACCAACCAGCCAGGCCGGCCTCCCCGGGGACCACCCCCAACCGGGCCGCCCCGACGCCCAGCGGACGCCGCGTCAGCTGTCGCCGAGCCCCATGTCCCGCGCCCGGGCCACGGCTTCGGCCCGGGTCGCGACGTGCAGCTTCTCGAAGATGTGCGTCACATGGTTGCGGACCGTCTTCTCCGCCACCACCAGCTCCCGGGCGATCCGGCGGTTGTCCAACCCGCGCGCCACCAGGTCCAGCACCTCCGCCTCACGCGCCGTCAGCGCCGGAAACAGCTGACCCGCCTCCCGCACCCGCGCCCCCGCGAGCAGCGCGGTGATCCGCCCCGCCACGTCCGCACCGAACACGGCGCCGCCCGCCGCGACCGTCCGCACCGCGTGCAGCACCTCCTCGCGCCCCGCGCCCTTCACCAGGTAGCCGCGCGCCCCCGCCTGCAGTGCGGCCAACAGGCTGCCGTCGTCGTCCGACATCGTGAGCATCAGCACCGGGACCCCCTGCGGCGCACCGGCCGACCCGCCGCCGACCGCACCGCCACCGCCACCGCCACCGACCGCACCGCCCACGCCACCGGTCGACCCGCCTACGACCGAGCCGCCTCCGACCGGCCCACCTCCGACCGAGCCGCCTCCGACCGGCCCGCCTTCGACCGGCCGGCCGTCGACCGAGCCGCCGCCGGCCGGCACCGACGCCCCGCCGGCCCCACCGGACCCGCCCGGCCCCTGCTCGGCCAGCCGGCGCGCCGCCTCCAACCCGGAGCCGTCCGGCAGCGACAGGTCCATCACCACCACGTCCGGCCGGAACCGCTCGACCGCCCCCGGCACCTCGGCCACCCGCTCGGCCTCGCCCACCACCTCGATGCCCTCGGCACTCGCCAGGGCGGCCTTCAACCCCTCCCGGAACAGCGGGTGGTCGTCGACGATCAGTACACGGACGGGCGGGGCGCCGGGCAGGTCTTCATCCACCCGGCCGACACTACCAGCGATGGTTGCGTGACTTTCTGTGACATGCTCGGACGTCCGGACCTTCGGATCCCGGAAACCTGGGGCAGGGACGAGACCAGGGCCCCAGGAAACCGGGGCCCCGGGCCGGGAAGGCTGGTTCCTACCGGCGCCCGACCGTCGGCGGGCCCCGTCCCCCAGCCCCGTACCGAGGCGGTGCCCATGAACACGGTGACCTCCCCCGACCCCCGGGTGCCCACCGGACGCGCCCTGATCCGCAGCCTGCGCAAACCCCCCAGCCGGCCCCCGCGGCGCACCCCGGCGCAGCGCCAGCTCCTCCTCGCCGCCGCCTGCACGGCCTTCTGCCTGGTGGTCAGCACGCTGTGGGCCTGCTACGTACTGGCCCATCTGGGGGAGCCAGGGATCCGCTGGTCCCGGGACCAGCTGGTCAACCTGGCGATCATCCTGCCGACCGCCGGGGCCGGGATGCTGCTGCACGCCCACCGGCCGGGAAGCCCGCTCGGCTGGGTCATGCTGGCGTACGCGACGGCCATGCTGCTGCCGATGGCCGCCGGGGCGCCGATCTGGGCGGAGGTCGACGACCCGGGCGCCGTCGCGGCCGCGGCCGTGATCCGGGCGACCGGCGACACCGTGCGCAACACGCTGTTCTACACCCTGCCGCTCTGGCTGCCGTCCGGGCGGCTGACCGATCGGCGCTGGCGCCTCTACATCGGCGCCGTCGCGCTCTGGAGCCTGCTGTTCGACCTGGCCTTCGTCGCCCGGGCCCAGGTGTACGGGCGGGCCAATCCGCTCGACGGATCGGCCGTCGTCGAGTTCGTCGACCGGATCGCCCTCCGGTTGGAGGAGGACGTCTGGCTCCCCGGCCACCTCGCACTGATCGTCTTCGCCGCCGGCGTCCTGCTGGTGCGGATGCTGCGCTCCGCCCCCGGCCACCGGCTGCCGGTCGCCGGCATGCTCGCCGCCTACCTGCTCTACGCCGGGATGGAGCGGCTCTACTCCTACCGCTTCGCGTACGAGTACTGGCTGAGCTACGGGCTCCTCGCCACGGCCGGCGGCCTCTGGTCGATCGCCGTGGCCTACCTGGTCATCAAGGACGGCGGCTGGCGTCTCCACCGGGAGGCCCGGCAGGTGCTCGTCGCCCTGCTGCTCGGCACCGGGATCACCGCGCTCTTCGTCGTGGTCGCCGCCGTCCTGTCGGCCTGGCTGGTCCCCGGCCGGGGTGCGGCGGCGCTGCTGATGATCGGCCTCGTCTTCGCCCTGGGCTCCTGCCTGCCGAAGGCGACCCGCTGGGTGAGCGGCGCGGTCGACCGGCTCTACTACGGCGACCGCGCCCAGCCCTACCTGGTGCTCAGCACCCTGGCGGGCCGGGTCAGCCAGGTCGTCGACCCCGAACGGCTGCCGCTGGTGCTCTGCCGGACCGTCGCCGAGGAGCTGCGGCTGCCCGGGGTCGCCCTGGCCGTCACCACCCGGGCCGGCAGCCGACCGCTGGCCACCGTCGGCAGGCTGGACGGGCGCAGCCAGGACTTCGACCTGCGCCACCACGGCACGACGATCGGGCGGCTCACCGTGGCCCTGCGCGCGGGCGAGGAGCGGCTGGACGACAGCGATCTGTCGGTGCTGCGCTCGCTGGCCGACCAGGCGTCCCCGGCGGTCGCCTCGCTGCGGCTGCAGGAGGACCTGCAGGCCAGCCGCGCGCAGATCGTCGCCGCCCGCGAGGAGGAGCGGCGCTGGCTGCGCCGGGACATCCACGACGGGCTCGGACCGGCCCTGGCCGGTCTGCGGCTGCGGGTCGACAACGCGGCGGGCACGGTGGCCGCGGACGAGCCGCTGGAGGAGGCACTGCGCTCGATCTCCGGCGAGCTCGGGATGGCCATCAAGGAGGTCCGCCGGATCACCGACCGGCTCGGTCCGGCGCCGCTGGGCGAGTTCGGGTTGGCCCGGGCGGTCCGGCAGCTCGGCGAGACCTTCAGCGGCGCCGGCCTGACCGTCGCCGTGGAGGTGGCCCCGGACCCGCTGCCCGAGCTGCCCGCGGCCGTGGAGGTGGCCGTCTACCGGATCACCGCCGAGGCGCTGAACAACGTCCTGCGGCACGCCCGGGCCCGGCAGGCCGTCGTCACGGTGCACGTCGACGACGAGGAGCTGACGCTCACCGTGCGGGACGACGGGGTCGGGTACCGCGGCCCGGCCCCGGCTGCGGGTTCCGGAACGAGCACCGGGGTGGGGCTGCGGTCGATGGCCGACCGGGCCGCCGAGATCGGCGGGCACTGCACGGTCGGACCGCTGCCCCGTACGCACGGCACCCAGGTGCTGGCGGTGCTGCCGCGACGTCCGGCCGCCGACTGAACCACCCGGGTGAACGGGCCGGGGACTGCCGCCGGTGCCGTGCCCGCGCGGACGGGGACTGCCCCCGGTGCCGGGGTGGCACCGGGGGCAGTGGTGCGGGCGGGTTCGCCCGCGGGGGAGGTGGTCGGGGGAAGGGATCGGCGGCCGGTCCTGCTACTTCGGCCTCGGGCAGTCGGGGGAGCCTGCGGTGCAGGTCGCGTCGTCCGGGTCGTCCCCGCTGTGGCTGTGGTGCGGCGGCTCGCCGGCCTGGCCGCCCCCGCCCGGGCGGGTGCTCTTGAGGGCGATCCCGGCCGTGACTGCTCCGGCCAGCAGGGACGCCGCCGCGAGCGTCTTGGTGAGGGTCCTGGTTGCCATGGTGGAGTGCTCCAGTTCTTCCGAGCGGCCGAGCGGTCCGGCCGTTCTGTTCTCCACTGTGCGCCGGGTGACGGCTCGGCCGCATGGGGTGGCTGTCCCATTCGGGTCCCATTCCGAGGATCGGGACCTGTCGCTCACTCGTTCCGGGTCGGCCCCTGCGGCCCCGGACGCGGCCCCGGACGCGGCGCCGCCCCCGGGCGGACCCGGGGGCGGCGCGTAGGGGGCTGGGCAGAAGAGGCAGGCTGGGCGGGAGGGGCGCCGGCCGGTCAGGCGGGTTGGTGGGCCGGGGTGTGGAGCTGGTGGCCGGCGGTGGCGGGGTCGGCCGCGCCGAGGTGGCCGTGCAGGACGACGGTGGGGGTGTCGGGGTGGCTGCGGAAGCCGTGCCACTCCCCCGCCGGGACGAACATCAGGTCGCCGCGGTGCAGCGGGACCTCGACCTCGGGGTGGGCGGTGAGGTGGTGGCCGCCGCCCTCCAGGACGAGGAGGAACTCGTCGGCCCGGGGGTGGCGGTGCAGCTCCTGGCGGGCGCCCGGCTCGAAGTCGGACCGGGCGACGGCGACCCGGCGCGCCCCGACGGTCCCGGCGGTGGCCAGCCACCCCACCCGCACCCCGCGGCCGGGCCGGGCGGCGGGGCCGGCGGCCGGGCGGGCCAGCGGAACGGGGTCGGGCCGGTGCTGGGCCGTGCGGCCGGACGGGCGGGGGCGGACGGTGAGCACGGCGGTGGGCCGCCCGGGCAGGGCGGTGAGCGCGCAGCTGCTGCCGGGCGGGTGGTAGAGGCCCTCGCCGGGGGCGAGGACGCGGCCGGCCGCGCGGAGGCGGCCGGAGAGCACCAGGGTCACCGATTCGGCCCGGTGCGAGGGGCTCTGCTCGACGCTGACGCCGGGCGGCAGGGTCTCGACGGTCAGTCCGCCGTGGGCGTCGGGCAGGCGGTGCGGGTCGACGAGCCGGACGAAGGCGGGTGCGGTGCCGGGGACTGCGGCGGGAACGAGGATCACGGGGTGCTTCCCGGGGGCGCTGGTGGCGGATGGACGGCTCGGGTCGGCGGCGGCTGCCCCCGCCGGACGGGGGCAGCC